>JAJFLN010000416.1 GCA_021772705.1 Candidatus Cloacimonadota bacterium
GGGGCCGCCCCCCCCCCCCCCCGGGGTGTGGGGCCGAGCCCCACTACTACAAAATTCGTCTTATCTTAGGGGTATTGAGGCTAGTCCCCCCCCCGGCTCCCCGGCCGCCCTACTCCCGTTCGATGGCCAGGGCCAGACCGTTGCCGCCGCCCATGCAGAGCGTGGCCAGACCAGTCTTCACGTCCCGGGCCTTCATGGCATACAGGAGAGTCGTCAGAATCCGGGCTCCGCTGGCTCCGATGGGATGTCCCAGGGCGACGGCTCCACCGTGGACGTTGACGCGATCGAAGTCGAATCCGAGCTGTCTGCCCACGGCGATGGCCTGAACAGAGAAGGCCTCGTTGGCCTCGATCAGGTCGAAGTGATCCACCGGTACATTCATCCGGGCCAGCAGGTTCTTCACGGCAGCCACGGGAGACATCATCACCCACCTGGGCTCCACACCTCCGGTGGCGTAGGAACGGATCGTCCCGAGTGGCCGGAGACCCAGCTCTTCGGCCTTCGCCCGGCTGGCCACCACCAAGGCCGCCGCGCCGTCGTTGAGGCCCGGCGCGTTGCCGGCCGTGACGGAGCCTTCCTTCAGGAATGCGGGGCGCAGCTTCGCCAGGGTCTCGGCCGTCGAGTCCGGCCGCACCGTCTCGTCCCGGTCGTGGACGATGGGGTCCTTCTTCCGTTGCGGAATCTCCACAGCAGTTATCTCGGCGTCAAAGAGACCCGTCGAGGCTGCCCTGCCCGCCTTGGAATGACTCTCCGCCGCATAGGCATCCTGGTCCTCCCGGCTGACCTTGTACTCCGTGGCGACGTCTTCGGCCGTCTTGCCCATGTGGACATCGGTCATGGCACACCAGAGACCATCGGAGAGGATCACATCCTCCAGCTGGCCGTGCCCCATCCGATAGCCCGAGCGAGCGTTCCGCAGCAGGTACGGGGCGTTGCTCATGCTCTCCATGCCTCCCGCCACGACGAGATCGGCGTCGCCGGCCCGGATGGCCTGGGCTGCCAGCATGACGGCCTTCAAGCCCGAACCGCAGACCTTGTTGATCGTCAGTGCAGCCACGGTGTTGGGAAGCCCGCCGCCGAGGGCGGCCTGCCGCGCCGGGTTCTGGCCCTGGCCGGCGCTGAGGACATTCCCCATGATCACCTCATCAATGGCCTCGGGCTGGACACCGGACCGCTTGACGGCGGACTCGATGACGGCGGCGCCGAGCTTCACGGCTGTGAGAGGAGCCAGTGACCCCTGGAACTTGCCCGATCCGGTCCGGGTGGCTGCCAGGATGACGGGATCGTTGCTGTTGTTGTCTGCCATGAGATGAGACTCCTTCCTGGACTTAGGGAACCGGGGCTGCGGGCCCCGAGGGGAGGGCGGGAGCCCGTTAGGCTCCGAGTCGTTTCATCAACTCAGGATCGATCTCGCAGCCCACGGCTGCCGCCAGTTCTTGATGCCGCTTGGCCTGTTCTCGACTGCCAGAGTGGAGGTGGCAGAGGATGACGCCCTCGTGTCCCATCCGGCTCGCGGGATCCAGCTGAATGGCCCGGGTGAAAGCTGTCTGGGCTGCGTCGAATTCGCCCAGCAACATGGCTGCCCGTCCCAGCCCCTCGTAACACTCCGGGAGGTCGGCCCGTGCCTCGATGGCAGCCTGGAATGCATCGAAGGCATCCCGGTCCCGGCCATCTTCCAGGAGCTGTTCTCCCAGCTCCAGATGGGAGCCGGCGTCATCGGGACTGAGGCGGCCTGGATAGTCGTAGTTTCCAGCGTTCAAGAGCCGGCGGAACCGGAGATCCAGCTCCAGGTAGAGCCGCCGGCCGGCACGCCAGGGCTCCTGATCGACCAGGGGGGGAGCCGTCCCCTCCATCTCGATCTCCTTCAGCAGCTTTCGCCGCCGGAAGCCGGTCCATGAGTTTCCGCTCCAGAGGGAGATCAGGTCCCGGAACCCTCGTCTCCAGGGACCGGTAATCCGGTTCTCCTCCTCGAGAATGGGGTTCTCTTTCGCCTTCAGGCCTCCCGGGCCTCTGAAGAAACCGGCCAGACTGCCGAGGAATCGCTCCAGCTCATCCCGGCGCTGAGCCGGCGTTCCGACCTGAAAGTCGGCGAGAACGAGCAAGTCGTTGGGATTCTCGCAAACCGGCGTGTCGTCCCCTTCCTCATCGCCGGAGCCGAGAAGGTGGGAGTCCAGCTCTCGAGCCAGGGCATAGAGTGTTGTCTTTTCCAGCTCCTCGCCGCCGGAGACCGGGAACAGAGGAATCCTGAGCAGGATGGGGTGCTTGCCCTGGCGCCTCTCGAAGAGTCCCTCCAGGTCCAGAGGCAGCTCACTCAGGATCGTGGCGCCCAGAGCACTGGCAGCGTCGGCGACGATGGCGAAGGTGGAGATGGGCGAGGCGTCCATCAGACGTCGTATTCGATCCAGCAGCGCCGCCCGGTGAATCAGATAAACCGCCTTGGCGCAGGACCGGAGATCCGGATTCAGAGTCTCAGCGTTGAGGCCCAGATCCTCCAGGAAGGGACAGCAATCGAGCATGTCCTCCGGCGAGGGAGACGTGAACACGAAGGAACCCTCCCCGCTGCCGCGCTCCAGAAGCCGCAGGAGACTGACGGAACCGGTGGGGCGGAGCGTGGACACGATCCGTCCGCAAGACTCTCCGACGCCGATGACCAGGAGTCCACCGTCGGCGGGGGGGAGCACCCTGGGCGGCACCGAACGCTCAGAAATGACTGCGTCGACAGGTTCAGGGACACCGACGGCATCTGCCCCGCTTCCAGGCTGTTCCTCCGGGGGTGGCTCGTCGATAGGCACGGGCGTGTCTTCCGCTCTGGGCTCGGGTTGCATCTTCTCTTGGTAAACGCTGCCTGCTCCGATGGCCCTCAAATCGAGGGAACCCGCGGCAGGCATTGACCCGTCCCGGATCGGTCAGATTGGGGGCAGGCAGCTATGATACTGTAACACTGCTTCGCCTCCGGCTCCAGCAGACAGAGAGGGCAGCGGAACCGCGATGCATCGTCCCCTTCGATTCCCGGAGGAAGGGCACAGAACACCGGTGGAGGGATGCTGCCCCCCCTCATGGCACAGAAAGAGAGAGCAGGGAGATTCTCGGAAAGAACTTGCACGGCCAGTTTGCCTCCTCCGGGTTCGAACTCGTTTCCGTCCGGAAACCCGTTCGCCCCGACCCTTCGGCAAGCTCAGGAGAAGGGCCTCTGCCCCTCCAACACTTGCCCTCGAAGGCTCGGGCCGATCGGATTGGGAGTTTCCGGACGGAAACGAACTCATGAAACAGATCCGCCGGTCACGGACCTCCTGCCTCCTGCTCCTCCTCATTGGATGGATCGCCGCCTCCAGCCTGGCGGGGAGCCCGGTGATCCTCCCCCTGTCCGATGTGGAGGCCGGGATGAAGGGCCACGGCCTGACGGTCTTCTCGGGAGAGGGAATCCAGAAGTTCGACGTCACTGTCATCGATGTGATCCGCAAGGTCGAGCTGGGCAGGGACATGATCTTGATCCGCTGCTCCGGTCAGGGTCTGGAACAGTCCGGTGTCATCGCCGGCATGAGCGGAAGCCCCATCTATCTCGAAGGCAAGCTCGCCGGAGCCCTGTCCTCAGGCTGGATGCTCGCCAAGGCTCCTCTGGCCGGGGTCACTCCCATCGAGGAGATGCTGGCCATCCTGAAGGAGCCGGCCTCCTCGACGGGACATGAGCGGGGCCACAAGGGCCGGCGGGACGGGGAAGGCAAGATGCCGAACATGAGGGGAGACCGGCTCATGGGCCGCCTGACCGGCACTGGGGAACCGCCCTGGGCCCGGCCGATCGCCACGCCTCTCTACTTCTCCGGATTCCATCCCAGAGTGCTGGAGGCCGCCCGGAAGCGGCTTCGCAGCTGGAACATCATCCCCATGTCCGGCGGCGGGTCCTCCGGGAAGGCCAGTTCATCGACGGAGGATATCCGGCCCGGGTCGGCACTGGCAGTCTCCCTCGTCAGTGGAGACATGTCCGTCGCCGGGGTGGGAACCGTGACCTGGAGGCAAGGCAACGACGTCCTGGCCTTCGGCCATCCCATGGTCGGCGCTGGCCCTCTGGCCCTTCCCATGGGTCCTGCCGTCATTCACGGAGTGGTCCCGAACCACATGATCTCCTTCAAGCTAGGCTCCGCCCTGGAGGCCACCGGTGTGCTGCTCAACGACCGGGCCGCCGGAGTTTTCGGCCGTATCGGAGCGAAGGCGGAGACGACCCCCGTCCGCTTCGGCCTCAGGAATCGCCCGGGAGATCCCTGGAGATTCCGAAACATCTCTCTGGCCCGGGACCGGATGCTGGCTCCCACCCTGCTCTCCATGGCGGCCTCGAGCCTGGTCGTGGCGGCTCTGAAGGAAACGGGAGAGCTGACGGTCAACGCCAGCCTCGACGCCATCCTCGACGGCGGCATCAAGGTCCGGCTCACGGGAGCCGCCGCCACCCGGACAGATCCGGTAGGCGCCGTGATGGATGTGATCTCACCTCTGATGGACATCCTCTCCAACCCCCTGGAGCCGGTCCTGGCTGAGCGAATCCGGATCAATCTGGAAGTCGAGGGCCGAGCCCGGATTGCGACCCTGGACAGCATCCGCCTGAGTCGCTCCCGCTACCGGCCAGGCGACCCGGTGGAGGTCACGGCGACCATCCGGACCTTTGGAGGCCGTTACCTCTCCCGTACCACCACATTCGACCTGCCCCAAGGTCTGGAAGCCGGAAATGGCGTGCTGTCCGTCATGGACGCCGAGACCGCTGCCCGGGAAGACAAGAAGGGCCACCCAAGCCGCTACGAACCGGGCAATCTGGAGGACCTGATCGCCATGCACGAACAGCAACGGTCCCGAGCCTCCCTCTGGATTCGCCTGTCCCTGCCCATGCAGGGAGCCACTCTG
Source organism: Candidatus Cloacimonadota bacterium (assembly GCA_021772705.1). Classification (GTDB taxonomy): domain Bacteria; phylum Muiribacteriota; class UBA6191; order JACPRK01; family JACPRK01; genus OFTM100. The sequence goes on from JAJFLN010000416.1 coordinate 4,888, forward strand.
GACGGGAGAGAGCTGCCCTCTTTGCCCGGATCGGTTCTCTCCGTCCTGTCCGGTCAGAGCGAGTCAGGAATCGCCATCCTCGCCTCGAATCTTGAAGTCGAGCTGCCGACGGGCTTCGTCATAGAGGGAAACGAGAAGCTGTCACTGCAGATCCTGCGCCGGGAGGCACCGTGATGAGGTTCGCCGCCATTGCTCTTCTCCTCTTCATGCTTCCCTTCTCCCTCACCGGAGCTCCTCGTGTCTGGACCGTGGAGAGTCGTTCCGGGTTCGAGAAGGGCCAGTTCGAGCACGTCTCTCTCGAGATCGAGGGAGAGCTGACCCTTGCTCCGGTTCCGGAGCTCCTATTCGAGGGCGATGGCGAGAGCTTCATCTGGTCGGTGGCCGTCCAGAAGGACGGAGGGATTCTGGCCGGAACAGGCCCCTCGGGAAAGCTCTTCCGGCGCCCTGCTGGCCAGGAGGAGTGGGTGCTGCTGATCGACTCCCCCGAGGTGGCATTCACTAGCCTGGCCGTGACGGACGACGGCACGGTCTACGGCGGCACCATTCCGAGTGGATACATCTACCGGATGAAACCAGGTGCAAGGCCGGAGATCTTCGCCGAGTCCGGTGAACGTTACGTCTGGAGCGTGGCCCTCAATCCGGCGGGAGGAATCCTGGCCGGCACCGGGCCGGAGGGAAAGCTGCTGAGCATCAACGAGGCCGGAGAAACGGAGGTTCTCCTCGACAGCGAGGACGACCACATCCTGTCCGTACTGGCCGATGAGGACGGCTCCATCCTGGCTGGCACTTCCGGCCACGGCCTGCTCTACCGGATCGGCAAGGACGGGAACGCCAGGGTAATCCTCGAT
>JAJFLN010000417.1 GCA_021772705.1 Candidatus Cloacimonadota bacterium
ACGCCAGCTCCGGCGGGTGGGGCTCCTTGGATTCGATGGTCCAGTAGGAGATGCACTTCCGGGCGTCCAGGACGTAGGGCTCTGAGAAGGCCTGTGTGGGGCAGGCGTCCAGGCAGAGAGTGCATCTGCCACAGTCGCCGTCGTCGGCTTTATCGACGGGGAGTTTCAGATCTGTGATGAGGGCTGCCAGGAAGATCCATGAGCCCAGACCATGGTGGATCAGCATGGTGTTCTTGCCGACAAAGCCGAGGCCCGCCTTGCGGGCGAATGCCCGCTCCAGAAGAGGGGAGGAGTCCAGAAATGTGCGGCATCGTGCGCCGGGACTCCACTCCTGCAAGCTCTGACGCAGGAGCTTCAACTTCTTACCCAGGACACGGTGATAGTCCCGGTTCCAGGCATACCGGGCCACCTTGCCGTGGGACGGCGGAGTCTCGGGGCGCTCCTCTCCGTGATAGGAACTGGCCAGGACCAGGACGCTCCGGGCGCCCTCCAGAAGGTCGGCGGGCGTGGCCCGGGACCCCGGCTCCCGGGCCATGTAGGACATGTCGCCATGCTTTCCCCGATTCAACCAGCCCAGCAGCCTGAGCCGATCCTCGTCGGCTGGATCCGCCGACGCAATCCGGGCGTCGTCGAACCCGAGCCTGATTGACTGGGCCTTCAGAAGGCGGACTATCTCCTCAGCATCCACGAATTGGCCATTGTACACCGTAGGGACAGAAGCTAGGCTGGGAGCGTCACTGTTTCCACCTCCTCGGTGGAACCCGGCCAAGGATCGCTCCCATGTCCAGCAATAGCCCTCTCGAAGATGTGCAGCCCAGGGTCCGGGATCTCCTGGACGAGATCGTACAGACCCGCCGCGACATTCATCGCCACCCGGAGCTAGGCTTCAAGGAGAAGCGGACCGCCGAGCTGATATCGGCCCGTCTGGCCTCTCTGGGCATTCCCGTGAAGAGGCTCGCTGGTACCGGCGTGGTGGGGCTGATCCAGGGAGGCAAGCCGGGGAAGACCATCCTGATCCGGGCAGACATGGACGCCCTGCCCTTGCAGGAGGAAAACGAGACGGACTATCGATCCGAGGTCCCGTCGGTCATGCACGCCTGCGGTCACGACGCCCATGTGGCCACGGCTCTGGCCACGGCCCGTCTGCTCAATGACGAGAAGGAGAACCTGCGGGGAAACGTGAAGTTCATGTTCCAGCCCGCGGAGGAGAAGCCCGGTGGCGCCAAACCCATGATCCGGGAGGGAGTCCTGAAGAGTCCCGACGTGGACGCTGCTATCGGTCTCCATGTCTGGAACAGCCTTCCCGTCGGCAAGGTCGCCATCCGGCCCGGTCCCATCATGGCTGCTGCCGACGAGGTAACGATCAAGGTCATCGGCAAGGGGGGCCACGGGGCTGCCGCCTATCAGGCCATCGATCCCGTGGTGATCGCCGCTCACCTCGTGACGGCACTCCAGTCCGTTGCCAGCCGGGAGGTCGACCCGCTTCAGTCCGTGGTCCTCAGCATCTGCAGTATCCACGCCGGCCATGCCTTCAACATCATTCCACCGTCGGTGGACCTCAGGGGAACCGTGCGCAGCTTCGACTCTGCCTTGCGGCAGGAGTTACCGGGCCGGATCGAGCGAATCGTCAAGGGTGTGACCAGCGCCTTCGGAGCCACCTACGAGTTCGACTACAGGATGGGCTATCCGCCAACAGTGAACGATGTGGAGATCTCCGCCCTGGTCGATCACTGCGCCGAGGAGCTGGTTTCGGTTCGAGAAGTGATCCGCAGCGAGATATCCATGGGTGGTGAAGACATGTCCTACATCTTGAATGAGGTGCCGGGATGTTTCTTCTTCCTGGGAACCCAAAACGCCGAGAAGGGCTTTGACTTCCCCCACCACAGTCCTCGGTTCGATATCGATGAGTCAGCTCTGCCGATAGGCGCCGAGATCTTCCAGGCCGTGGTTCACCGCTACTTGGAGACCACGGTCTTGGATGCGGAGCTCAACTTCGGGGGCGGCGCAGAATCGGAGTGAAGATCCTCCGAGGGGCACAGACTACTGATGCGGGATGTCGAGTGACAGGCCGCCAATAAACTCCCGGATATGACAATCTTTGGGAATCAGATGGTCTGGGGAATCGACGAGCGTCACCAGGGAGGAGAGGACTCTCTGGGTCTCCCTCGACCTGAGTACGGCGTCGAGGGACGTGGTCGTGCCCAGAGTCTCCGGTGAGGGGAAGTTCTCGCCGATGAAATACTTCAGCACGGGAAGGTCGAAGGCCAGCCCCCCGTTGATGAAGGCGTGGGCCGTCCGCAGGAACGGAAGCATGTCGCTCAGCTCCCCGTCCCGTACGTAATGCCAGTGCTCCAGAGTCCCTCTGGGGTCCTTGCTGCGGTGTTTCCAGTCCCGAAGCATCCTGCGGATCATGTTGACAGTGGTGAAGGGAATACCTCGGCCGAACGCGCCATCTCCTTCGCCGATCTGGTTGGCGTTGAAGAGGAAGACCTTGTACTTCTGGTCCTCCGGGATGCCGCGGGTCAGGTAAGGGTAGAGGCCGTGGAGGCAGTCGATGAGCAGGACCTGGTCCTTCTCCATCTTCAGGGGCTGGGTCCCGGTCCGCTTGCCGGTCTTGAAGCTGTAGATCGGCATCTCGATAGCCTTGCCCTCCAGGAGCTCGATGATGTGCTGCCTCATGAGAGGGATCTCGAAGGCCCGGGCCCGTTCGAAGTCTCGATCACCGAACATGTCCGCCGGGTGGAGGTCGATGCCGTAGAAGTAGTTGTCAGCGCTGAAGACACAGAAGTCCCGGTCTTCCCGCGCCTTGATCCGCTCCGTCAGCTTGTGGGTCGTTGTCGTCTTGCCGCAAGACGAGGGACCCGTGACGATGAAGACCCGGCAGTTGGGCATCTTGCGGAATCCCTCTGCCGCCTGGACCAGCTGCTCCTCATACCTGGCGATCGAGGCGTCGATGAGTTCCTTCATGCCTCCCGATCTGACGATCTCGTTGATGCCTTGAATCGAGTCACAGCCGTGTTCCTTGTTCCAGTCCGTGGCCTCGTCGACCAGCTCCACCGGGAATGGGTGCTCTGTGAACTCCTCTTCCTTGAGGACCCCCTTGCGAACCCAGCTCCTGGCGGCGCTCCAGTACTGATACTCGTCGGCGACGTTCCTCAGGCCCCAGTATCGGAGTGTCTCGATGACGGTCCGCTGGATCTCCGCCAGGGGAGGAGGCACGTTCGGCGTCAGGTACATCGGCTGGGCGTTGAGGGTGGCCACCACCATCTGGGTCAACAGCTCGGAGTTCTCGTCGTCGGATCGATTGCCGAAGATGGACGCATTGACCCCCTCGATGATGTCCCACTGGAAGCCGCCGACCTGATTGGCGGCCTTGCCGATTGCCCTGGCGATCTTGTCTGCCTGAAAGGGGACCCGATTACCGTACTTGTCGTCGATGAGCAGAATTCGGTTGTTGGTATGGAGCTTCATGTTTTCGCTTCTCTCCTCTGGCCTGGCAAGACCGACTTCACCCGGGCATGCCTGGATGGCCCGAAGGAGTGGATCGAACCCGCCAGGAATATCCGTCATTCCTGTTACTGTGACCCAGCTGGAATGCCAACCTGCTCCGGGTCCAGCTGCTCTGCGGCCACGGTCACATGATTCGGGCCGGCGGATCATGGAAACATCGAGCCGCCACTGGAGGTAGTAGGATCGGATCACTGGACCCGCCGTGCCGGTGAGCAAATCAGGAGTCTGTAATGAAAACCCAGTCCTCTGCAGGACGATGGCATCGCAAGCTGGTTCGAATCCTCACCCTGGCCGGGGTCGGCGGTCTTCTGTTCCTGGCTCCCGGAGCCGGGTTCTGCCAGGAGACGGATCGTCTGACGGAACAGGAGTTCCTGGCCCTCTTTCCCGACGCGAACCTGAGTGATCTGACAGAGGAACAGCGGGAAGCCGCCCTCCGCAATCCAATCCTCATCCGGTTGAAGAAGACCCTTCGAACCGGTGCCGAAATGCTGTCCAGGATCTCGAAGGCCCTGCCCGAGAGCGCACCCGCCTCTGCACCTGCAGACGAGGAGCCGGCGTTTGATGGACTGGAGGATGCCAAGGAGATCGTCGGGGACACCCTGACCCAGGCCCAGCTCGAGAGGCTCCTGGGTTCCGAGTTCTACAGCAAGATGAGCGAGAAGAAACGAGCCCGGGCATCGGCGGACTCGAAGCTGGTCAGCTTCTACAAGGCCATCGGATCGGGACGACTGTCGGAGGAGCGCATCCGCAGCGTGGCCCAGTCAGTGGTGACCATGATGTTGCCTCCTCTCATCACCAATGAGAGCACTCCCCTGAGGGGCCAGTTCCCAAAGGAAGGCAAGTACTTCAAGCTCGACATGAGCCTCACGACAGGCTGGTTCTATATCGAGAGCGAGCGGAAGGCGAAGCAGAGGGATCGGCAGATCGCCAACGTCTGGGCCGCCCTGACCGACGAGGATGGGGAGTCCGACATCAATGAGATGTTCTACCGCATTGCCACCTTGAGTGCCGACAGCAAGGGCAATCCTGGAAAGGTGAACATCCTGCTGAATTTGAAGATGCTCTATCGCAGCGCCATCGGCGCCAATGATGCTTTTGACGTGATCACCCTGGGATTGGAGAATCCCTGGGTCTCGACGGGGCAGCCCATCCCGAATGCCAGGAGCGTACTCTGCCACGAGCTGGGGCACATGCTCCAGGGCAAGCTCTACGGCTGGAAATCCAGCGTCGGTATCTTCGCCCGGTTCGAGGGCTTTCGCCACAACCCATGGGTGACAACCAATGCGTCCCTTTCATTCTCCGAGGGCTTCGGAGACTACTGCGGCGTCAGCTTTGGCAAGGGATCGCACTGGGACTGGTCCGAGGCCTTCCGCCACGAAGACGGGAAGGCCGAGAACGCCCTCAAGAGCAAGAAGAACCTCCTGCGGACCGAAGGCGTGGTGACCCAGATCTTGCTCACCGCCGAAGAGGAGATTCCTCGGTTCAGGAACAAGATGCTCGCCTCCATGGGCGTGCACAAGCCCACGTCGATCACTGCATTCGTGAAGGGCTACTCTGCCGACTATCCTCGAGATGCAAAGACCCTTGCAGCTGTCGTGGCGAAGCTTCTGGCGGGGGCCAGGTAGTTTCCGTCCGGTAAACCCGTTCGCCCCGACCCTTCGACAAGCTCAGGAGAGGGGCCTCTGCCGCTCCAGAACTGGCCCTCGACAGGCTCGGGCCGAACGGATTGGAAGTTTCCGGACGGAAACACTGGCACCGGTCAAATCCGGCCCAACTCCTGGACACTTCGAGTCTTCAGGATTTCATAACTTGACCTGTTGCCATCGGCAATCAGCGCAACCTGGCGATCATGACAAGTGTCCGGATTCCAGGGCCGAATTGACCGGTGCCGAAACACAGGTAGTCGCGCCGGCTCAGCTCTTTGCCGCCGTGGCTTCGGCGATCTTGGCGGCGATGAAGTCGGCGATCTCGCCCAGGGACTCCAGTTCGACGTAGCTGTCGAAGTCGGCGCCGGAGGTCCGTACTTCCGGGAATGCCTCTTCGATCAGCACCGCCAGGGAGACGAGTTGCAGGCTGTGCATCCCCAGGGTTCCTCGGAGTGTGGCATCGGGCCGGCACTGTTCCACGGGCAGATCAAACTCCCTCTGCAGGATTTCCTGAAGCCGACTGATCACCTGGTCCCGGTTCATTTGTCCCTTTCCTCAATCTTCAGGAACTCTTCCCTGGCTCGCTGTCGCATCTTCTTACCACTGGTCGTCCTGGATACGAAACCACGGGGAACGATGGCGACTCGATCAACCTGGATTCCCAGGACCTCTCCCACCCTCTGTTTGACCGCGGTCTCGATCTCCGGCGGCGCCTCCGCCAGAACCTCAAAGAGAACGTGGACCTCTTCGAGCCCCGTGTTGGGGCTCACCCAGGAGTAGGCGACGCTCTTCCCCGGTCGCACTCCGGGAACTGACTCTGTTGCGGCTTCCAGGTCCGCCGGATCGTGGTTTCTTCCCCGGACCACGATCAGGTCCTTGATCCTTCCAGTGACAAAGAGACTCCCCTCCTGCAAGTATCCCAGGTCTCCCGTGAGCAGCCACCGGGTTCCGGAGGGGTCAACCAGGAAGGGGTCCCCGGACGTTGTCTCCAGGTAGCCCTTCATCACGCTGGGTCCGGAAGCGGCGATCTCGCCTTCAGCGCCCTCGGAGACTTCCTTGCGGCTGCTGTCGAGTATTCGAACAGAGACGCCTGGAACGGGTTTACCGACACCGACGACGGGAGCCGAGTCGGTCACCCCGGGACGGACGCCCAGCTCGGGTCGGGTTCCCGGCTCGCCAATGGTGACGGCCAGGGTTGCTTCGGCCAGACCGTAGCAGGGGAGGATTGCCTCTGGGGCGAGTCCGGTAGAGGCGAAGGCATCCTGGAAGATCTTCAGCCCTGTGGCGCGGATCGTCTCGGAGCCGTTCAGAGCGGCCCGGAGGCAGGAGAGATCCAGGTCGGCCGGCAGTCGGGCCGGGTCGACCTTCTCGGCGCAGAGCTCGTAGGCAAAGCAGGGACCCACAGCCAGGCTGCACCGACTCCGGGAGATCCGCTGCAGCCACCGGTGAGGCCTGGACAGGAATCCCAGGGGACGCATGAGTGTCTGCTCCATTCCGGCCCATGCCGGGATGAGATGCCCTCCCATGAGACCCATGTCGTGATACAGGGGAAGCCAGGAGATTCCCACGTCCTCAGGGGTGGCCTGAAGTCGTTGGGCCATGGCGGACAGGTTCGCAGCGATGTTGCCGTGAGTGAGGCAGACCCCCTTTGGCTTTCCTGCCGTGCCGGAGGAGAACTGAATATAGGCGAGGCTGCCAGGAGGCGGATCGGCTGACGTATCCAGGAGCCGGTCGACCCACGATGAGGAGGCCTGATTATCGCCGGTTTCTCGAGGCGTGGCATCCTGGGCCAGCTCTTCCCAGCAGATCACCGGACAGGACAGGGAGTCGAGGGTCTCTCCGAGGAGCTTCTGGAGTCGAGGAAGGGTCGTCTGGTCCGTTACCAGGGCCCTGGGGGACAGGGCGGCCAGCATTGCAGGTACGGACTGGCGGTAGTGACTGGCTGGAACCAGGAGGGACGGTGGAGGAAGGACGCTCGAGTGCCTGCCCGTGACGGCGCAGGCCCAGAAGACGGCTGTCTGAACACGGCAGTCGGGGGAGATCACGGCGATGGGCCGGTCGACCCGGTTTCCTAACTTCTCGAACAGGTTGCAGCCCGCCCGGGCGATACTGGCAGCAAAGGTCGCGTAATCAACCCGTTCCTCCCTATCGTCCTCGCCGACGAAGGTGATGCCGCGGATCGAGATCAGGGAGAGGTCCAGAAAGGAGTCCCGGAGGAGCCTGGCCGCCGGATCTCGGACCCGGTTCACGGGAGTTCGGACTCGAGAGCCTTCTCGAACATCCCGTACTCCCTGATGGTGTTGACCGTGTCGGAGGTGCTGCCAGTCGCGTACTTCTCACGGGCCATCAACGCGTGGATCACGTAGCGGTAGCCAGTCTCCTCTTCGGCGAGTATCCGGTGAAACTCGGCGCTGAGAGCGGCGCCAACGAAGGAACCGCTGCTCCCCGGGTCCGTGGCGATGCTCTTGAGGACCGCCACCCTGGAGTTCGAGCCATCGGGAGCCGGAAAGCCCGGGGCTTCATATCCGAAGACGAATCCGAGGAGCGTGCCCTCGCCGTCCCGGGCCGTCAAGACCAGCGGGTCGGGCAAGGCGCCGGCGTTGGCGTAGAGGGCCGTGAACTCTTTCAGGTCGATGGGGGTGTAGCTGTAGTTGGAGGCGAAGGCGCCGAGACAGATGGGGTGCAGCTGGGGAAGGATGGTGGAGAACTCCGGCAGGGCGGCCCGCTTCAGCGTGATCCCTCCTCGGGTGGCGATCCGGATGGCGGGAGCGATCTTGGGCGCGAACTGCTCCAGGGGCTCCGAGATGGTGGAGAAGTAGCTGTAGGTCTGGATGAATCCGGCTGTCTGGAAGAGGGGAAGAAGCCTGGCGGGATAGGTCGTGTCTCCCGGGAAGCGATGGGGGACGGTCTCGGAAGTCACGAACCGGTTGGCGTGCCATGTGGAGTAGCTGATTGGCCCTCGCAGAGCCGAGGCGCCTCGATCACGGCACCAGGCTTCCATCTCCGGGAGCAGCTCAGATAGTGCTTCCTCCGCTGTCGCTTCCGGCAACTCCAGCAGGCCGAAGTAAGCCGTCTCGCCCGGTGGGTCGAGCCTTCGATTGATCATGACCGAGGCGAACCCGATGGGATCGCCGTCTCGGTGTGCCACGAAGTGACGGCTCTCTCCGCAGGAGGCGAAGAGCCGCTCCAGGCCGATCCAGAGGGGAATGCTAACTTCGGTCCCACCGGGCAGAGAGAGACCCATCCGACTCAGGGGGTCCCCGATCATTCGGGGATCTTCTGGCGGATCCTCCCGGGTGTCATATGAGAAGACGGGGCTCATGAACGTGACTCTTCAGGCAGGGCTATTCTACCAACCCGACGCTCGAGTGACCCAGCGAATTGGTGTTCCTGTGACGGTCATCACCTCGTCGTTGTCATGTTCCCTGATCCGTGAGATCGTGCGCTTTCCCTGTTGAACAAGGCAGTTTCCCGGTTCCGGCAGATGTTAGAGGGAGTCCGGTCATGCCGAGAGATCTTATTGGAGAGGTAGAGAAGATATGAAACCAGATCAGAAGGTTGTCGGATACTCCCAGTTCATTTTCTTCAAACTTGACCAGGCCTGGCACCGCCAGGAGCATGGCCTTCGTGAATAGGGCATGGGTCAGTTCCTGGAGGTCGCCGAGGCACCAGCAGATGGGATGCAGACCATGTGCTTCTCCAGCGTCGGCTTCCGGCCTGATGTGGACTTCTTCCTCTGGAATCGTCACAAGGACCTGTCAGAGTTGCAGAAGATGGCGGTCCGGCTGAACCATACGGGCCTGGGTCGATATCTCCAGACACCTCACATCTTCATCTCCCTCTACCGGGAGTCCCCGTACCCGAAGATGAAGGACCACGTGGAGCCGGAGATCGAAGATCCGAAATACATGTTCGTCTATCCCTTCCTGAAGGTCCGGGACTGGTACCGCGGGTGCATGTCCCGTAGGGGGTCCCCTCCTCCGTTCGCCCCACTATGGATGCCCGCATCCAGGACGACTGAATGGCCGAGTTTTCCCGATCCGTTCG
>JAJFLN010000418.1 GCA_021772705.1 Candidatus Cloacimonadota bacterium
GTCGTCCTGGATGCGGGCATCCATAGTAGGACGAACGGATCGGGAAAACTCGGCCATTCAGTCGTCCTGGATGCGGGCATCCATAGTGGGGCGAACGGATCCGGAATAGGCCAGGGGACCCCCTACGGGACATGCACCCCCGAGGAGCGCTTTCCCTTGACAGCAAGCGGGGTTCTGGCTATCTTGGCTGGCTCCTCGCAGACCCAAGGAGGTGTGGAGTCGTGCCTTTCTCACGAGCTGTCCCCAAGAAGATGTTCCTCACCAAGGGCGTCGGAGTTCACAAGGAGAAGCTGAACAGCTTCGAAGTGGCCCTTCGTACTGCTTCAATCGAGAAGTTCAACCTCATCACGGTCTCATCCATATTTCCTGGCGGCTGCAAGATTATCAGTCGAAAGGCGGGTCTGGAGTTCATGGAGCCTGGCCAGATCGTTCCCGTCGTCATGAGCCGATCCGAGACCCATGAGCCCAATCGGCTCATCGCGGCAAGCATCGGACTGGCCCTGCCCGTGGACAAGCAGAAGCAAGGCTACGGGTACCTGTCGGAACACCATTCCTACGGCGAGACCGAAGAGAAGGCCGGCGACTACTGTGAGGACATGGCGGCTCAGATGATCGCCACGATCATGGGGCTCGAGTTCGACATGGAAGAGTCCTACGACGAGCGGAAGGACCTCTGGCGCATGAGCGGTAGGGACTTCCGGACCCGGAACATCACCCAGTCTGCCGTGGGCAACAAGAATGGGTTCTGGACAACAGTGGTTGCCGCTGCTGTTCTGATTGTCTGAGGAGGTCCAGTGTCCAGCAGCAAGAGAGCCAAGCGACAAGCCTCACGGGCCCGCTCCGGGAAACCTTCGTCAGCGAAGCCGGCTCGCCCGGGCTGCAACCGTGAGTTGCGGCAGCTGGCACCTGTGGAGCCCTGGCGGCCTCGCAAGGGCAGCCGTCTGACGGATCTCGTCGACGGGTACATCGCAGGCGGGGCCTTCAACGGCGGTCGGCTGGGGCAGGCCTGCCAGTTGCTCCAGCACGTCCTGCAGGGCGACTCCACGGTGGCCCTGACCCTCAGCGGCGCCATGATTCCGGCAGGGCTCGGCGGCATCCTGATCGAGATGATGGAGCGGGGCTTCATTGACTGCATCATCTCCACGGGCGCCAACATCTACCACGATCTCCACTTCGCCCTCGACATGCCCGTGGTGCAGGGGGACTTTCGCGCCGACGACGATGCTCTGGCCCGGGAAGGCATCGTGCGGATCTACGATGTCTTCATCACCGAGAAGGTCCTCCTCGACACTGACGCTTATCTCCGGGCTATCTTCGGTTCCATGGAGTTCGATGGCCCGATCTCCTCGGCCACGCTGCACGAGGCCATTGGTCGCCGGGTCCTGGAGGACGCCCCCTCGGCGGATCGCTCCTTCGTGGCCGCCGCCGCCAGGCTCGGCGTTCCTGTCTATACCAGCTCGCCCGGCGACAGCTCGATCGGAATGAACCTGGCGGGAGCGAAGTTCGACGGCGGAACCGTCACGGTGGACCCCGATATCGATGTTCTGGAGACCTCCGCCATTGTTCACGCAGCCGACTCCAACGCCGTGATCATGATCGGCGGAGGATCGCCGAAGAACTTCTACCTTCAGACCCAGCCCACTCTCTGGCAGATTCTGGGAGTCAATCGAGGCGGGCACGACTACTTCATCCAGCTCACCACCGACAGCCCCCACTGGGGCGGCCTCTCGGGGGCCACGCCTCAGGAGGCTGTCAGCTGGGGAAAGATCAAGCCGGGCCAGCTGGAGAACAATGTGGTGGTGTACAGCTGCGCCACCGTGACGGCGCCGATCCTCTTCGGTGATGCCATCAGCCGCGGCAAGCGGCGCAAGCCCAAGAGACTCTTCGGCCAGCTCGACGTGATCATGAGCGACCTCAGGCGAGCCACGGGCAGGCGAGTCCCAGGAGGGCAGGGGAAGGGAGCCAGGGCTGGCGAGGATGACTGACGGCGTCGATAATCAGCCCCCTCGTCTGTCCATCGTTGTACCCGCCTACAACGAAGAAGAGTGCCTTCCGGGTCTGGTGGCGGAGATCCGCCAGACCCTCGTCGCAGCCGGCGAAACTTATGAGTTGCTCCTCGTCGATGACGGCAGCACGGACCGGACTCCGGCGGTGATGCGGGAGTTGGCTGAACAGGATTCCTCGATCCGGATACTGCGGCTCCTGCAGAACAGGGGGCAGACCGCCGCGTTCGATGCAGGATTCAAGGCGGCCCAGGGTGAGGTGGTGGTGACCCTCGACGCCGATGGTCAGAACGACCCGGGTGACATCCCGAAGCTGTTGCCTTTCATTGCCGACTTTGACGCGGTCTGCGGCATTCGGGCCCGGCGTAACGACAGCTGGATTCGCCGGATCAGTTCTCGAGTCGGCAACGGCGTCCGGAACTGGGCGACAGGCGAAGACATCGTCGATACGGGCTGTTCCCTCAAGGCGTTCCGGAGGGGCATCCTGCAGCAGTTTCAGCTGTTCACTGGAATGCATCGGTTCTTTCCCACTCTGGTCCGGTTCGCCGGAGGCCGGATACGGCAGATCGAGGTCAATCATCGTGGCCGTCAGGGTGGGACCGCGAAGTACGGTGTCGGCAACAGGTTGTTCAGGACCGCGGCAGATCTGCTGGCAGTGGTCTGGATGAAACGGCGCTGGTTGCGCTACGAGGTCGTGGAGGAGTCGAGATCATGACCGATACACACTGGTTGATTTTCGGATTCACGGGTCAGTTCTTCTTCGGATGCCGCTTCCTGGTTCAGTGGATTGCCAGCGAAAGAGCCGGCAAGAGTGTCGTCCCTGTCAGCTTCTGGTACCTTTCTATCGTCGGGAGTGCGATGATCCTGTTCTACGCAATTCACCGCGTCGATCCGGTGATCATCCTGGGCCAGTCGACGGGGTTTCTCATTTACACCAGGAACCTGGTCCTTCTGGGAAACGACCGGCACGGGAAATCCCCGAAACCCCTCGGCGCCTGACCCCCCATCCGGCCCGATCGCCGAGGGCGATAAGAGGCCTGCCCCACACGAGAGAACAAGAATGGCCCAGGACGTGGTCCGAAATCTGAGAGAAGCCCCACCCCGTCACCGAGGGGGCAACAACCGGCAGTCCGAGCTGGCGTCGCCCCCTGCGCGGATGCCCCGTACCCGGCAGGCATTTCTCGCTGGCGCCGTCGTGGTTGCCTTCCTGCTGGGGGGCTACACGGCCCTCACCTTTCAAGAGCAGTCTGGCAGGAGGGACGTTCTCTCCGTGCTGGCCGCAGCCCGGCACGCTGCTGGTGGAGTGACGCTGCCCCCGCTCTGGGAAGCTCAGCGCCGGGTCGGCTGGGTTCTGACGGTGGACCCGGAGAATGCCGATGCCCGAGAGCTGGAAGCCAACCTGAGAGAGAAGATCGCCGTCGCTGTTCTGAACCAGACCCGGGTGCGGATCCGGGAGGAGGCCGATCGGGATCGCCGGGCTCAGTACCAGGAGTTTCGAGATCGAGGCCTGGCAGCGTGGAGGCGAGGATTCCTGGAAGATGCCTCGGCCTATCTGGAGATAGCCCTCGATACGTTCCCGACTTCCAAGGTGCGGCAGGATCTGTACGCCCTCTACGGAGCACTGGCCGACAAGTTCTCGGGACTGGGACAGCCGGAGACGGCCCGACGGTATGCCCAGGAGGCTCGAAAGCTGGCGTCCTGGCGACGTGGCAAGCCTGTCGCCCCCCGAACGTTCGCCGACACTCGCATCAGTCAGATTGACGGGAGCAAGATGATCCTCGTCGCCGATGGCTGGATCCAGATGGGCAGCTCCATGGGCGCCCCCGATGAGAGGCCGGTTCATTCCGTTTACATCCCTGCGTTTTACCTGGATGAGTCGGAGGTGACCAACGCCCAGTATCAGCGATTCCTGGCTGCCACGGGCCGAAAGGAGCCCAGGTTCTGGCGGAGTCGACTGTTCGATCGGCCTCGGCAGCCCGTGGTGGGTGTCACTTGGGACGATGCGGCGGCCTACGCACGTTGGTCGGGCAAGAGGCTGCCGACAGAGGCCGAGTGGGAGCGAGCCGCCCGGGAGGGGGGCAACGGCATCTACCCCTGGGGCTCCGAGCCGACCGTGGAGCCTGGTATCACGCGTGCCTGTTTCGCCCGGCCCGTACTGAACCCGGCAGAGCCCGCCGGTGCCGGCCCGTTCTCCCGGCCTCTCAGGATCGGGAGTTTTCCACTGGGAGCTACGGCCCTGGGTCTCTTGGACATGGCCGGCAACGCCGCGGAGTGGGTTGCTGACTGGTATTCCCCCACCTACTACCAGAGCAGCCCGGAGACCGGGCCGACCGGTCCGGAACAGGGAGTCGAGAGGGTCTTGCGCGGCGGATCATGGCGTGACGCGGCCTCCCGTCTCACGGTCTCCGCCCGAGGACACATGCATCCCGGAACGGCAGAGGATTTCATCGGCTTCCGCTGCGCCTCCAGCGCCGACAGCTGAAGCCGGCAGCCGCAGTTCAACTCGAGAGAGTGGTATCCCGGAAGTCTGGATGCCCGGAACCGGCTTCAGGAATCAGGTCCTCCAGCAGCCGATCGTGAAGCCACTCATGAAGCTTCAGCAATCCGTTGCTCGTGAAGAGCCTGTAGTCCGTCGAGGGCCGGTAACTCACGGCCTTTCCGTCCTTCAACTCCAGAGTGCCGATCAGGTCCTCGTCAGGTGGCGACTCGGTAGATTCCGCGGAACGAAGGTCGTGAATGACGAAGCTCCCGTTGGGTTGCTGCTTCGCGGCCGACTGCAGCAATGGCCAGTCGTTGCCGTGCCGGGCGATGACGGAGTGGAGAAACTCCAGGAACGCCACGTTCTGCCGGAAGTGGTCGGCGTCGAAGTGGTCCGGCCCGTCGACCAGCTCCCCCAGGATGGCCTCCGAAGGCAACCCACACTGGAGCGCCGTCTTTTTGGGCATTGGAGACAGGTAGTATCTGGGAGAACCCCTTCCCGTCGGATCGACCTCGTAGAGGAACATAGTCACTCTTCCGCCCCCTGCTCCTTCAGGTTTCCCCGGCGGCTCATTGTTTCTTCCAGCCGGCTGTCGAGCAAGATAGTGACGGGACCATCGTTGAGAAGTTCCACCTGCATGTTGGCCCCGAACTGACCCGTCTCCACCGTCAGATCCGATTGGCGCAAGGTCTCGACCAGCAAGTCGAAGAGGCGGGTCGCTTCCTCGGGAGGAGCCGCCCGGGTGAAGCTGGGTCTCCGGCCTCTCCGGCAGTCAGAGAGCAGGGTGAACTGGCTCACCAGTAGAAGGCTGCCGCCAGCCTCACGAAGTGAAAGGTTCATCTTGCCTGCGGCGTCGTTGAAGAGACGCAGATCGGGGATCTTTCTGGCCATGAACTCCACATCTCGCTCCAGGTCTCCTCCTTTGACACCGACCAGGGCGAGCAAGCCTCCCTCGATGGACCCGACAAGTCTGTCCTCTACCGTGACGGCGGCCCGTCTGACTCTCTGAAGGACAGTCAACATCAGCTACACCACTTCCTTCGTCCTCTGGGCCACCGAGCCCAGCCGTCGCGCCGATCGCCCGGACGCCTTCCCAGGGGGGGGGAACAAGAGAGATGGCCTTGCCACTCAGGGGTAGGACTGCTTGTGGATTCCGCACCGGATCTTGGGGTAACTGCCCCGGTAACCCGCGACCTCGAAGTTGAACTTGCCGTCCCCGCTGGGGCAGAGGGGGATCTCCACCAAGAAGCCTCTCTCCATCATCTGCTTCAGCATCCGCTGTCCCAGCTCTTGCTGCTTCTGACCGGCCAGGAAACGTTCCGTGAACAGGTAGAGCGAGTACGACAGGGTCGCCAGCCGGTGCAGGCAGAGCTTGGCTCGCTTTGAATTGGCCAGTCCAGGCGACAGATAGAGATCCAGAGTATCGGTCCCTCCGGCAATGGACAGCGGCTCCTGTGTGAAGATGAGCTTGAAGTCCATCCGATCCCAGTAGGCCCCGCCCATCCTGCGTCCGTGGGCGCCATGAATGGCGCACGAGACCTGCCCGATCCCGCTGTCATAGGAGTAGTGGTGGAGCGATTTCTTGTCTTCACCGGGGTCGCTGAGAGGACCTTCCAGAAGGCCTGCTGCCTTCATATCCTTCCAGAACTCCCGAGACCCGATGTCGTTTCTATCCACCCCTCGGAGGTAGAAATAGTGTCGCCGGGCGCCCTCGATGATCTGCTGATTTGCATAGCAGACCTGGACGTTCTGCTCGGTCGGGTCCGATGTGGGCGTTCCTTCCTTCCCCTCCGCATAGCCCATCTCGAGCAGCCTGTTTCGGACAGCATGGTACAGCTGCTCGTGTCCCTGCCTGAACCGGTAGAGGTAACCCGTCTTCGGATTCAGATCGTCCAGGTCGACGAGGGTGTCCCTGAGGGACCAGGCCTCCTTCGGAATCAAGGTCCGCGTGGCGCCGAAGCGGCCTCCCTTCACGACGTGAAAGTTCATCTGAAAGAAGACGCAGGCACCGACCACCAGAAACGGCAAGACTCCCAGCCACCCGACGCCAGGCTCATCGTCATCGAGGGATGAGGACTTCTTGCGGGTTCTCTTTGGGGGGCCGGTCTGGGTCTCGGCGAATTTGACGTTGACGGCTCCGGATTGGCTCGGCGATCTCTTGGGGTCTGGCAGGGCCGCGAAGGACGGCGGCGGGGGCTGGGCTCCACCCCGGACTGTGGCGGCCATCTTCGGCAGATCCCGTCCACACCGCACACATTCGTCGAGGGCAGGAACGTCCTCGGCGCAATGGGGGCATTTTATCTTCTGTCTAGCCATGGGAAACCCAGGAGGCGAAGTCCGCCCCCCGTCAATGTCCTAGATAATACACCAATGGGGGTTCTGTCACCTGGTACCTGACTCCTAGGGTGCATGTCTGCTGGGGGGGACTTGTCACGGAGTCGCTTGAGATCCGGGGACACACGACTGGACCCGAATTCCTGAGGTATCCGTGCTGCCTGACAGCCGATGGC
>JAJFLN010000419.1 GCA_021772705.1 Candidatus Cloacimonadota bacterium
CGACAGGCTCAGGACGAACGGATCGGGAAAACTCGGCCATTCAGTCGTCCTGGATGCGGGCATCCATAGTAGGACGAGCGGATCGGGAAGACCCGGCCATTCAGTCGTCCTGGATGCGGGCATCCATAGTAGGACGAACGGATCGGGAAAACTCGGCCATTCAGTCGTCTTGGATGCGGGCATCCATAGTGGGGCGAACGGATCCGGAATAGGCCAAGGGACCCCCTACGGGACATGCACCCGTTGAGTGGTGGGAGCCAGGTCAGGAGAGACCCGGGACCTGCAGGGCCTCGATGCGGCTGCTGATGTTCAGCGAGTTCCTGCCGTTGGGAAGGAACAGGGGGAACAGGAAGACGTGGGGGTGAATGACCTCGATCTCGACCCAGATCTGGTCCGGGAGGAGGAAGCGATGTCTGACCCGTCGACTGATCCGGATTTCGCCGGACGCAACAGGGTTCATCAGGCCCTTGGATAGCTGGATGATATTCCGGATCTCATCATCGGTGAAGGTCGATCCGTCATTCTCATCGAGCTGGATGGCGGCGGCGGCTCCGGCACGGAGCGCCCCTTCCAGGGCCACGTAATCGTGCAGGTAGAGGCCGAAGTCGACCACTGCGGACAGGAGGACGATGACCAGTGGCAGAGCGATGGTCAGTTCAGTCATGGCGATTCCCCGCCGATTGGGGAGCCGGGAGGTCCTGGAACTTGAGTGTCGGAAGTCTGGAGCATTCATTGATCCTGACTAATGCAATCTCCGTGCCGTAAAGCATAGACGCCGGAAATTCCCTATCAAGACAGGGAATGCAGACTTCCATGCAGGGACATATTGCGTCACAGTCAGTGTTCGATACCAGTGGGTGAGACATAATGTCGCAAACTCGCGATTTCGATCGCCATCGAGAACCCTGTGTCATATTGCCCCATCGGTTCATGCTCTCTCGGGTTCCAATCCTGGCTTACAAGTTGCTGCGTTCTAATGATTATGATCACAGCGCCACATCGTCAGATATCTTCTTCAGGCAGACTCCGTCGCCGAGGGGGAGCCGTGCTCGCGCTCTACCTCCTGGCGCTCACGCTCCTCTTCGGCATCGTGTCTCTCGTGATCGACGTGGGCTACTTGCAGGTCACGAAGGCCCGGATTCAGAAGGTGGCCGATCTGGCTGTCCTGACAGCCGTGGCCAGCATCAAGGAGGACCTGCCCTACGAACTGGAGGTGCTTCAGGTCAAGTCAGTGGTGGCCATGACCGCCGAGAACAACGGACTGTCCAGGAATGCCTTTACCGTCGAGACCGTGCGTCATCCGGATCGGGACGATCTGATGCTCGCTCGGGTGCTCCGAGCCCACGACACGCCCACGTTCTTCGCGCGACTCCTGGGGATCGAGTCCGTCAAGGTCGGCATTCTCGCCGCCGCCGAGGTCTTTCAAGGAGGCATCGGATACGGGGGAGGAGGGATCGGTCTGTTCGGAGAGCTCCTGGTCGACGCCTTTGGCAACGTCTTCATCGACAGCTACAACTCCGACGTGGCTCCCTACAACCCGTCGAACATCGGACCCGATGGCCGGCCCTACGATCGGAAGCATGGCAACGTGGTCGGCAACGTGGACGCCACCCTGGGGGGGAGCTTCAGCTTCCACGGTGACGCCTACTTCGGAAACGACGTGAACGTCGCCGGCGGGTCTGGTTTCCTCCTGGGCAACGTCCTCGCCGGAGGGACCATCTCGGCGGCAGATGGAATCATCTCGGGCTTTCAGGTCGGAGGTCAAAACATGCAGCTGATCGATCCCGTACCCGCCACGGCCCCGGCCGACATCGCTACCAGCAACGACAACGGTCTGATCTCGGGGTACTTCGACGCCGACGACCTGGCTGACGACCAGATCCTCTCCAAGGGCTCGGGATCGGGGCCGAAGCAGATCAACCTGCCCGCCGGCGGTACCTACTACTTCAAGGAGGTTGACCTCCCGAGCAACGTCAACATCACACTGCTGGGGGCTCCGGCGGCAACCCAGACGGTCATTTACCTCGATGGTCCAGCCAAGATCCTCGGCGGCATCGTCAATGGTGGCCCCAACCCGAAGCCTGCAGACCTCAGAATCGAGTCCATCGTAACAACCCCTCTGTCTGCTCCCATCCAGTTCGGAGGCCAGGCATCGATCTATGCCGACATCTACTCTCCGTTGCAGGAGTTCGGACTCGCCGGCGGTGGCGAGCTGTATGGCAGGGCATTCGCCAAGCGCCTCGACCTGCACGGCAACACCAAAATCCACTATGACGAGTCTCTAGCCCCCAACTCGGGAGGAGTCCTGACCGGGACTTCGGCCCGTCGACGGCCCAGGCTGGTGGAGTGATCTCCTACGGCACGAACCGGGCCGTTTCGCCGACAGGACCGATGAGGCGTGTCTTCCACCTCAGGCTCGGGACGGCGTCGAGCGACACAGGCAGCACTCCTCGGGTCGTGAACGAACGGGTGTTCCCTGGCCTGACTCCCGAGACCGTCCCAGTGGCAGTTCCCAGACTACGTCCGCGGGAATCGGTGAAGTAGGTCCTCAACTCGAGCCGTCCGGCCACCCCGGAATCGAGACCCGTCACGTTGCCCTCTGCTTCAACGGTGGTTCCGAAGGCCACGAGGCGCAAGTCCCGGATCGAGACTGACTCCCGAGGACTTGTCGAGAGCCTGGTCCCGGATTGAATGATGCCCTGTGCCGCTTCCAGCAGCAGGGGAAATCCCGCCAGCAAGACGACCATGGCGAGCCCCACGGTTCCCCGGGAGATCCTCGATCTGGCGAGGGGAGCCGATCTGGATAGTCCGTTCACAACGGATTCCTTTAGAACGGTTCCGGCGGGATGGCCACTGGAAGGCCAGATTCGGTTCCAGTCCGTATCGCCTGCCAGGGGCCGTGGCGACAATGCTCTCTACGTCGTTCAGAATTCCGGATCAGGAAAGGGGCTCCCGGGCCGTGCAAAGAGGTAGCCTTGGAAGAGGTCGCATCCGAGATCGACCAGAGTGTCTCGCTCCTCCTCGTACTCGATCCCTTCGGCGACGACGCAGATGTTGAGCCGGTGACAGACATCCACCATGGACTCGACCAGGCTGCGCTTGATCGAGGAGCGATGAATGTTCTGTATCAGAAACATGTCGAGCTTCACATACTCCGGCTCCAGCAGGGTGAAGCTTGTCAAGCCCGCGTAGCCAGCCCCGAGATCGTCGAGAGCGATGCTGTATCCGGCCTTTCGGAGGCCCTCGACACAGCGGGACAGGGCCGCCGTGTCGGGCAGGCTCTCCCGCTCCGTCACTTCCAGGACGACCCGATTAGCGATGGCGGCCAGGGGAGCTTCGGGGTCCGCTAGCTGTTCCCCTGCGAGCTCTCGGGGATGAAGGTTGATGAACAGCTTGGCATGCTCCGGCAATCTTACGGCGTCTTCGGCGATCCGGGTCCGAACGTGGCGGCCCAGCTGGTCGACTCCACCGAGCCGCTCGGCGGCGTCGAGGAACTCGCCGGGACCGGCGATGGTCGGTTCGTCAGTCCTGAGGAGGCACTCGTAGGCGAACACCTGCTTCTTCGACCAGGAGACGATGGGTTGGTACTTCATGGTGAGCTTCGCCAGGGCCCGGGAGAACCTGGCCTCCAGAGATGCCCGGTCTCCCAGTAGCATTTCGTGAGCCCCCAGGAGCTCCACGGTCTTCCGCTT
>JAJFLN010000420.1 GCA_021772705.1 Candidatus Cloacimonadota bacterium
TCGTCCTACTATGGATGCCCGCATCCAGGACGACTGAATGGCCGAGTTTTCCCGATCCGTTCGTCCTGAGCCTGTCGAAGCATGTCCTGAGCTACGCCGAAGGGGATGAATGGAGCGGGCGGCCATATCGTCTGAGCCGAAGCATGTCCTGAGCGACGCCGAAGGGGATGAACGGAGCGGGCGGCCATATCGTCTGAGTCACTCACCGACTGCCGACCGTCGTCCCAATGTGGATGAAACGGCAAGTTACACAGAGAACACAGTGCTCACAAAGGTCACAGACAGGGCCTCCGGCCAATTGCTCAGCCAACCCCATGGTAAAATAGCCGCAACCCCTTTAACGTAGCTCCTGGTTACGAGGGCATTCATGCCACAGGCCCTTGCGGATCCCTTGTCTTGGCCGGAGTCCCTGACTGTTGAAGGTGGCCGCCAAGATCGATCGGTCTGTATCAGCCAGGCCGCAGCGGCTATCGCCGAGGTCTGCTGGCCATGAACGGCAACCTGATGATGGAGCAGTCACTCCCCACGATTGATTCACCAGAGCTGCCGGACCGTCAACCGAGCGTGGTTTGTCGTGCTCCAGGACGCTTCCCGGAGGGCGCTTTCTCGGTAGCGGCAGTGCTCCAGAAGACTGATGACTGACAGCAGGTCACTGTTCAGCCAATATCTCCCCTGCCATTTCGAGCCGCCCTCTGTCCCGAGAGCCGCCGCAGCTGCGATCAAGAGCTGGACCCACCTGAGAGACAGATCACCGATTCCTAGTTCGGTCCATCCTGGTCCAAGGGGTGCGCCCGGTTTTCGGACAGAGAAAGGGCCCCTCCACCGAAGTGGAGGGGCCCTGTTTCAGATGCCTTGATGATATGACTCAGCGATGCAGTCGGTCGAAGTTGTCTGACCGGCGGTTGTCGCGTCCACCGTAGAGGCGACCCTCGAGCTTGTAGATGCCCCGGTCCTCCATCACGATGTAGAGTTCGCCGCCAGCGGCGGAGACGTTGCGAGCTCCGGCGTCTTCCATCACTGGAACGAAGTCATCCCGATCGATGAGGTAAGCGAACACTCGTCCGCTGCCCTTGACGATGTAGAGACGGTTTCCGTCGACCTCGATCTGCTTGGTGCCCGTTCCGGGGTCGATCTTGCGCCAGTTGCCACGGCGCTCCATGTAGATGTTGCCGCTGTTCTTGAGGACGAAGTTCTCCGTGCCGTTGCCAACTGCCATCTGGGTGTTGCTGCCTGGATCGAGCTCGCTCCAGCGGTCGCTCCAGTCGTTGTACTGCCAGATGTTACCGTTGTGCTTGGTGGCCAAGAGGCCGTCGCGGGTGGCGGAGATGTGCTTCACGCCTCGCCGGCTATCGATGCGATCCCATCCGCTCCAGCTGTTCTTGTAAACCGTGCCGTCATCGCGAAGCATGTAGAGCTTGCCGTGACCGGTAGCGAGCATTCGGGCGCGCCTTCCGCCGTCGATCCGGGAGAACCGGTATCCATCGTATTCGAGAACCTGTCCGTCGTCGCCGCGAGCGTAGAGCTTGTTGCCGTCGGCCACGATCTGGCTGATGCCTCTTCCTCGGAAGATCTTGTTGAACTCGCCCCATCGGTACTCGAAGATGGCGCCGCTCTCCTTGAGGATGTAGACGCTGGAAGAACCGACGGCGACCATCTGGGTCCGGGCGCCGTTGTCAAACATCTCCAGGTGAGCTGCCTGGGCGGGGGCGGCGACTGCCAGGCCCAGCGCAAGTACTGTGACAAAAATGGAAAGGCGGTTGATTGTGTTCATGGACTCTCTTACCTCCTGATTGTGTGTATCCCGGTGTTCCGGGTTTCCTGGGGTAGTAGCAGGATTTGATGGAAGTCTAAGGACTGACAGGTAATCGTCAAGCCTTGGAGACCTATGTTTCATGACTTTTGAATCCTTGCTCTTACCCACTCCGGGTTCGTACCCAATCCATACAAGTTTTGAACTCGAAACCTGGCTCTATTCCGGGCCTGTCCCGTATCGCCGCGGCCCCTCATCTTCCTCCCAATCCCTGCCGGAGCCAGCCGATGTATCGTTGCTTTCGGGGCGATCTCCGTCGTAACCGGTACCGCTCCCACTCTGAGGGTCATCTTCGTCGTTCGGTCCACCCATCTCATCAACCGAAACCTCTGGGGTCGCTTCCGGTGAGGTAGTAGAGGGGCCTTCCGGGTCCTCTCCCGTGCCATCCAGGCGAATCTCGAGAACATTCCCCGTATGGCCCTCGAAGTAATGGGAAGCGAGAAGCCGTCGATAGGGAATGGCCAGATCGGGAGGCAAATGCTCGAGAGATGGGAACTCTGCAGGAGCCAGGGCCGTCAGATTCGCCTGGAGAGACATTAAGAGAGGTCTGATGCGAGTTCGATGTAGCTCAGTGACGAGGGTGTTGAAACGATTTGCCTCACCTTCGTAGAGCCGCCTGGCCTGGGCCGCCTCGGGGGTCCCGGCGGTTGAGCGGGCTCTCTGGAGGGCCGACAGAACCCTGTCGACATCGGGCTCCTCGACTGTATCCTGTTGCACCCAGGGGACCACCGGCATATCCAGTCCTCTGGGTTTGCTGAGAAACTCGTCCTCGAAAGGTCGATAGGCGTCGGACGGTTGCTTGCCGTCACTGCGATCCTGAACGCCCTGGGCTCGAATCTCATGGGCCCGATCGATGATGTTGCGCTTCCACTTCTCCGGGATGGCCGCCAGGACGTGGAACTCCAGGTAGCTGTCCAGTGAAGCCAGCGGAGATGGGGGTAGCAAGCTGCCGTCCTGTCCTGCATCGGCGGCGGTTGTCCGGAGCAACTCCAGCTGGTCGTGAATGGGGCACAGGGCCGTTGTGGCCAGAGAGCGATACTGACTGATCGCCGTTTGAGCTCCTGAATGCCAGATCGTTGTTGGGGACGTGTTCGCCTCCAATGTCTGACCCATGGCTGGCATACTGCCGAGGAACAGGGCAATCACCAGTAGCTTTGGGGTCAGACACTGACGAGCATCAAAGCTAGAGTTAGTTTCCGTTCGAAAACTCCCAATCCGTTCGCCCCGACCCTTCGACAAGCTCAGGAGAGGGGCCTCTGCCGCTCCAACACTGGCCCTTGACAGGCTCGGGCCGAACGGGTTTCCGGACTTAAACGAGTTAGCCGGCGACTGGATGAGTCGAGTCATGCTGTTGAGTCGAACGTCAGGTTGAGGGCAGGCGGTGGGCCGATCAGGCGTCATTGGCGAGCTGTTGCTACTCTGGCATGAACCCGCCCCGGACTCTCGCCCGGGGCGGGTTGTCATGGCGACCAGATCTATCGATCAACCCCGTCAAAGCCGGGGGTTTCCTGACTTCGCGTACCACCACGCCGACTGCTCACGACCGGTGCCGTGTAGGCCTTGCTGAAGAACGTGGCCTCGAGAGAAGCCTTGGTCGGAGACTTCTTGACCAGGGCCTGATACGCCTTCTTCTTCTTACCTCGTCCGCTAAACCTGCCTGAATTCTTCCAGGTCTCGAAGGCTGCCTGCTCGGCATCGATCCGGCTTGCCAGTGCGGTGTAAGCCTTGTTGCCATCGCTTCCGCTGGCGAAGAGCGCCTCCAGCTGGGCCCCATTCATACGGGCATAGGCTGAGAGCTCCTTGTCAGCTACCTTCTTGTGCAGATCACGCCACTTCTCGTGCTTCACACGCAGGATTTCTTCTGAGTCGCTCTCGCTGAAGCCAGAATCGATCGCCGGCGCCGCAGCATTGCGTCTCTTCGTCTCGTAGTACCACGGACTGGCGTACTGAGCCAGGTACTTCGACTTGGCCGAGGCGAGGACCTGGCTGGCAGTGGCGAAGCTGGCGGAAGGACTCATGCCAATCTGGAGCAGACCGGCCCGGATGTCGGCCTTGTTGCCCAGACCCATGACCCGGTCCAGTTCTCTCTGTGCAGCCTGCTGGTGCCTGGCCTTGCCGAAGCTGTTGCCTCGTCCGGCGAGCTTGTCCACCAGTGCCTGGATGGCCGACTCGTCAGGATTCTTGTTGGATTCCCACTTCTCTATCAATTGAATGAGAAGAGCGTTGGCAGAGCCCGAGTCAGAACGGGCATACTTGGAATCGAAGTCCAGCACGGCTCGCTTGTAAGCGTCGAAGTCGTCGCCCTTCTCGAGGATTGAGACCTTCTTGGCGTCCAGCGCCGAGTTGTTTCCTGAGCTGTACTTGGTGGTGAACTCCTCGATGAGGCGCAGAGCCGCTTCCGTGTCGCCGCCGGCGATGTATCTGTCCACGATGTCGGCGGCGCGACGGGTGAACTCGTCCTTCTTGGATGTCGGGTAGCTGTCGAGAGACGAGCGAATCTTCTGGATGGCTCCGTTCAGGTCGCCAGCGGAGATCTTCGCGTCGATGAGCGGCAGATCCATTGAAGCAAGACCATCGGCGGCCTCCGTCTTGTAGGCCCGATCCGCTCCCGAGGCGTTGACCACCTCACCGAACAGCTGCCGGGCCTGTCGGGTGTCACCGAGCTCCTGGTAGCCTCGACCCATTCCAACGGTGTGCTTGTGGTATCCAAAGTCGTTGCGGTACCGCTTGCGAGTGTCGATGGCTCGTCGCCAGTCGTTGGACTTCTCATAGCTCTGGATCTTCACGTCCAGAGCCTTGGAACGGGTCGACTGGCTGCTGGAGTTGGTGAACACGTAGTCAGCCAGTTCCCTGGCCTCGCCGTAGTTCGCCCGGTTGTTGGCCGCCTGGGCCATGGCAACCATGCTCTCTTCCATGTTGCTGAGCTTCTGGTTGATGGACTCCCGCTTCTTGCGCTTCGTCGAGAAGGTGAGCTGATTGTAGGAGAAACCGGACGTACCCTCGCCCCAGTAGTAGACCAGGTCGCTCAGACCGGCATTCTTGAGCTCCTTGTATGTCTTGTAGGCTTCCTTGTAGTTCGCCGCAGCAGCCTGCTTGTCCCGCTTCTCCAGAAGCTGGGCCAGGACGTACTTTGCGTCGGCGTAGAGGACCTTCTGCTCGATCAGGATCTTCGGATCTCTGAAGTGCCTCCACTGCTCCCTCGACTTGGTGACCAGACTGAGATACATCCGGGCAGCTCCGTCATTGTCGACCCAGTCGAAGTAGGCGCCCTTCTCGTAGTAGCACATACCCAGGTAGTAGTGTTTCAGGTTCAACTTTCGCATAGCCGACGAGGAGCCGCCGAGATACCGGACCAGCATGTCGTCGGAGGTGAGCTCGATCTGGACTGCCCGCAGGTACTCGATGGCCCGATCGTAGTCCGAAGACCAGCTGGCGTCGCGGTAGATCTCGATGCCTCTCCAGAGGTAGGCGCTCGCCAGATCGGCGCGAATCTGATAGTTGTCATTGCCAGATCCGTACTGGCTTCTCAGGCCGTCAGCCCGGCGAAGATTCTCGATGGCATCCTGGTAACGACCGTTGCGGAGGTAGCTCGATCCGTTCCGGTAGCTGTCCCGATAAACGATGTCGTCGCCCGTACCCTGCTGGGTTCCGCCACTGCCGTACTGACTGTCGTTTCCACTCCCGTACTGCGAGTCACTTCCGCTGCCTCGGCCGAAGTCACTTCCACTTCCTCGACCGAAGTCGCTTCCACTGCCGTCGTTGCCGGAGCCACGATTTTGCGAACTCGACCCGTCGTCGCCGGAGCCTCGGCGGACCGGCTCATCATCACCGGTACCGTAGGCGAACCCCGGTGTCGACGTGACAATCAGTGCCAGGCTCGCCGCCAGGCCTATCATACGGAATCCTCTGGGCAGGGTACTCATGGTCTCCTCTCCCTCCTTGGTCATGGGAAAGTTTCATGCTCGACCGCTTTTCGGGCAGCCGAAGCCGGACAGGTCTTCTGTGTACTCTCCTACTACGACGGTGATCACGATTTGTTCGCCCCCAAATTGCCGCAGCCGCTTCTGGCAGCCCGGGCAACATCCACACCATAGAACTGCATGCCATACAAATAGAAGGCTGAAGCAAAGGCCATGGGGACAAAGCAGACGAGAATGGCGAACTTCAGGTCGAATGTGTCACTCAGGGCCCCGATCAGAGGGGGGGAAGCCACATCTCCCAGGAGATGGATGATGAAGATGTTCAGGGCAAATCCGGTAGCTCGCATCGATGCCGGCACGACATTGGCGAGGGCGGCGTTGAGCGGCCCCGTGTTCAGGAAGAAGAAGAACTCCCCCAGGAAGAGACAGACCCATGCCGCGGAGGTGTTTGTGAGGATGATGGCCAGTACCGCGAAGGGCAGTCCAATGCCGAGGGCGATACCGGACATGAGGAAGTAACCGCCTGGAGTTCGCTCCTGAAGCCAGTCCCCGAGCCACCCACCCGTAGCAGTCCCAAGAAACCCGGCTGCAACGGTTATCAGTCCGAACCAGGTGGTTGCTTCGGCCAGGTCCAGGTCTCGAACTCGTACCAGAAAGGTCGGCATCCAGTGAATGAGGCCTCCCAGGCAGAAGGAGTAGCAGGTCATTCCGGCGGTGTTCACCAGATAGCTTCGAATCTTCAGTAGCCGCACGTAGTCGACCAGGGCGGGCCGGTCGCCGGGGTCGTCTCCATCTTGAGAATCCGAGGCTCCTCGTGGGGGATCTGGCAGCCAGAGGGCCGCTACAGCGGCGATGAGTCCCGGAAGACCGACCATGAGAAAGGCGTTTCGCCAGCCGTAATGCTGGCCTAGGTAACCGCCCAGGACGATTCCCAGAGCGGAGCCAACGGGGATGGCGGTGTAAAACACGGACATGGCCCGTCCCCGGGTGGATCGAGGGAACAGGTCCGAGAGCAGGCTGGGACTGACAGTGGCGTAGCCGGCTTCGCCGATGCCGACGGCCCCCCGCATCAGGAGGAGCTGCCAGAAGTTTCGCGCCATGGCCGAGCCTGCAGTGGCCAGGCTCCAGAGGGCCACTCCACCGGAGATGAAATACTGTCTGGGCCACCGGTCAGCCATGAGTCCGATGGCCGGTGCCGCCAGCATGTACACCAGGATGAAGGCGGCTCCCAGGGTACCGAGCTGGGTGTCGGAGAGACCGAAGTCTCTCTGGATCAACACCTGGACCGCCGAGATCACATAGCGGTCGATGTAGTTGATGAAGTTGATTCCGAAGAGCAGGGCCAGAGCGAGATACTGTGGTCCTGGACCTGCGCCTCCGGCTCTAGCCAGAGATGGCCTCTCGATCCTTGTTCAGCCGGCCGCGAAGACGGAGGATCGCCTTCGTATGGAGCTGACTCACCCTGGAATCGCTGACCCCCAAGATCGAGCCGATTTCCTTGCTTGTCAACTCTTCGAAGTAATAGAGAGAGACGACGAGTCGTTCTCGTTCCGTGAGACAGGTGATCTCCCGCGCCAGCATCCTTTGCATCTCGAGCCGCTCAGCGTTCTTCTCGGGAGTGATGGTCGTCTTGTCCTCGATGAAGTCCTGTCGACTGACGCCGCCCTCACCCTCCGGGTCTCCTTCGTCGAGACTGCTGACGATGGTGGAACGGGCCTCGTCGAAGATCTTGTAGAGTTCCTTCTTGTTGATCTTGAGATGGGCGCAGACTTCCTCGTCGCTGGCATCTCTTCCCAGCCTGCTCTCCAGCTCCAGGTAGGCTCGCTCCAGGTTCTTGCTCTTCTGACGCACCGACCGGGGGATCCAGTCCAGGCCGCGGAGCTCGTCGAGAATGGCCCCTCGGATTCTGGACTTGGCGTAGGTCTTGAACTTGATCTTCCTGTCCGGATCATACTTGTCGATGGCATCGATGAGGCCGAAGACGCCGTAGCCGACCAGGTCGTCGTAATCCACGTTGGAGGGGAGATTTACTGCCATCCGGCCCGCCACGTACTTCACGAAGCTGGAGTAACGCATGATCAGCTTCTCTCGGATGACCGGGTTGCCGCTCTCGCGGTAGCTCGACCAGAGCTGCAAGTCTTCCGCTTCAGTAGGCAGGACCGCTGCCGGTTCCATTTCCATCACGACTGATCGTCTCCTCCGCCCGTTGTCTCGGGCTCTTCTTCCTCTTTCAACACGCGACGGTTGAAGCGGGACATGGCCGTGCTGACGTCGTCCCGCAGGACCAGCTCGAGTGCTTCGTTGCACTGAGCGAGAACTTCGGGCAATGCAGCACGCTCGTCGGCATTGAAATCGGACAGGACGTACCTGGCCAGGGAGCCCCGCGGGCCCTCCCGGGCAATTCCAATCCGGATCCTCGGGAATGCTTGAGTGCCCAACTCACCGATGATGGACTTCATTCCGTTATGCCCACCTGCGCTGCCATGAGGCCGAACCCGGATGTAGCCGAAGGGCAGGGCCACATCATCATAGACCACCAGGACGTGGCCGGGGTCGATCTTGTAGTAGGAAGCGACGCGGGAAACAGGACTTCCGGACAGGTTCATGAAGGCTTGGGGTTTCACGAGCCAGACCTTTTGATCGGCGACACGGCAGTCCGTCACCTCAGCATCGAAGGCGGACTGGTACTTGAACTTGCCAGCTCCAGATCGTTCGGCAAGGTAGTCGACGAAGAGGAATCCGACGTTATGCCGATTCCGGGCGTACTTTCCTCCTGGATTTCCCAGGCCAGCAATCATCATGGGGTCTCCAGCCCCTGGAGGCGAAAGCTGGCTGCCTGAAGTAGATTGGGCGGCAAGGGTTGCTGCATCATCCGCCGGAACAGGTCTCTCTCGGCCTTCAAGTCGCCCTTTTGATGAAGCAGGTCTCCGAGCTTGAAGTAGGACTGAGCGTTGACAGGGTTCAGAGCAAGAACTCGTTCGTACTCGCCGATGGCGCGATCGTACTGACCTTCCCGGATGGCTCGCTCCGCCTCTGCCAGATGCCAGGGCTCGCTCCCGGGACTGGGGCCGGAGGTGGTGGTGAGGGCAGCCTCGAGAGGTGGAGGCTCCTCCTCCGGTGGCGGCGTTTCTTGGCGTCGCCATCCGCCGGGTGTTTCCGGCCTGGCGGGCTGACTGTCCTGCACGACCTGACCCGTCTCGGGATCCAGGCGGCTTCCCAGCTGAGTCTCGTGTCTGGACAGGAACTGTCTGGCCTTGACGGCATAAGGGGAACCTTTGGGGGCCGACTGGGCCACCCGCTTCCAGACCTCCAGCGCCTTCTGGTTGTCGCCGACCTGACGGTAGGAGAGACCCAGTCGCTCCAGATATCGGAACAGATCCGGGTCTGATTCGCCGTAGTCCACGGCCTTTTCGAAGGCAACGATGGCGTCCTTATAGCGCTTCTGCTTTTCCAGGATCTGTCCCTGGTTGTAATGAGCGTTGGCGTGCTGCGGGTAGATCCTGAGAAGCTCGTCCCAGACTTCTCGAGCCGACACGTAATCCCCGAGCTGCGCATGGGTTATCCCCAACCAGTTGTAGGAATCCAGCATCAGACTTCGTTCGATTGATGGCTCCGTGACCAGCTGCTGGAAGTGCGTGAGGGCCTGGCGGGGAAGCCGGGATGTGACCAGCAGTTTGGCCAGCTGAAATCGTGCCTTATGAGCTGTCGGGTTCCGGGTCAACAGCTCCTCGTAGACCTGTCGTGCCAGCTCTGGTTTGCGATCCAGGCGGTGGACCTCTGCCAAGGCCATTGCGGCATTCTCACTGCCTGGATTCAACTCGAGAGACTGCCGGAGCCGGGATGCGGCGGTCCGGTAGTCCCGTTCCGCAGCAGCGATGCGTCCCCACCGCTCGTACACGCTGGCCCGGGTCAGGTCATCCTGAGCCAGGGTGACCTGCATCTCGAGCTCTGCCTGGGACTGGGTTTCTGGTGATTCGGTGGCCCCTGGGATTGTCGCCCCTGCCTGGCCCACGGGAAGGGTGCCGGCCATCAGTTTCCGGGCTTTCTCCTCGGCACCGGTGGCACGGTAGAGGCCGAGCAAGTCCTGCCGCATCTGTTCGTCTGCCTGCTCGTACATCAAGTACAGCTCATGGAAGGCGATGGCGTCCTGCAGCCGGCCGATGTTCTTCAGGATGCCTCCGAGCATCTTGATGCTGCCTGGATTGTCTGGATCCAGGTCCAGGGAATCTCTCAGGACGCCGATGGCCCGTTCATGATCTCCCGAAACCTGCAGGTCCCGAGCGGCCCCCCGATAGGCTCCGGCGATCCGCTCATGGATGTGTCTCTGGCCCTGAGGAGCAGCTGATATGGCTTGTTCGAACTCACTTCGGGCGGCTGTATAGAGACCCTCGTCGAGCTTGACCTTGCCCGTGACGTAGTGAAGATTCGCCTGGCTATCTTGAAGCAAGGGCGAATCGGGGGTCGCACGGAGACCGTGGCGAAGGGCGATATGAGCGTCTTCGATACGTCCCAGATCCACAAACGCCTGGGCCAGCAAGTCCGCCGCTTCTGCCGGGGGGCGGGTCGACTGCATGGTCGGCTGCTCGAGTATCTTGACCACCTCTACCCAGTCCCGGCCGGAGGCGTACTCTCTTGCCCGGGCCAGCCGAGTCTGCCAGACCAAGTCCTCCTGCAGTCCCGGTCCGGATCGTGCGACAGTCGCGTCGGGCAAGGTCGTCGCCGAGGGGCTTCGCTTGTTGTCTCGGGATGAACAGGCCGAGACATGGATGGCTAGTGCCACCAGCAGACATGCTGCTGCGATTCTCTTGAGAGAAGTCATCGGTCTCGATTCACTCGGTGCGTTCGGGGCGGCTCCCTGCTCTGTTTCGTGCCAACCATCAGGGAATCAGATCGTTCTGGGGCGGCAGGACTCGAACCTGCGAAATGCTGGATCCAAAGACCAGTGCCTTACCAACTTGGCGACGCCCCAAGAAACCAGTCCAGTCTTGAAATTCCGGCCCATGAGACCGGCGGGGCCCACCTTAGCACAGCCAGATCGGCGGTTCAACATAAGGTCGGATCATGACGACGATCTTGTTCGATTCCCGATCCGGCTGTTCGGGAGAGCCCTGTGACCATCGGCTGCCTGTCGGCCTCCAGTCAGAGATGAACTTCACCGATCCGGAGAGGAGGCGATCCGGTACGGGCGGTCCCGTCAGGCTACATCGGTCCTGGACTGGACCTGCGGCCTCCGACGATAATCAGGGCATCGGGCCTGGCTTCCATCCTCCACCTGAGCGGATCTCACGGGCAGAGCCAACAGGGCATTCATGTTCAAGGCTGCTTCATCATCCATCGGACCTTGGGCGACGCCGTTCGCTCCGGGTCTCGTCATCTGGCTGGCCTCCATGGCTGCCACGGCAGTACTGCTTCAAGGAGCGGTCCGCCCCGCCTCCCGGCTGGACGCAGCCCTCTCCGAGGCTCGTCGCGGAAACTACGAGATCGGTATCGATGCCCTGGAAGCCAGGGTGAAGGCTCAGCCGGATCGTGGACAGGCCCGGCTCGAGCTTGGGAGACTTCTACTGCTGGTGGGTCGGCAGGAAGAGGCCCTGGCCCATTTCAGCCGGATCGTTCAGGATTACAACGAACGAGGTCCCAGGGACTCCGAGTCTCTCACCTGGGCTGGCGCCGCCGGGGCTTACACAGGCAGCGCTCAGCAGAGCATTCGCATTCTCGAGATGGCCCAGCAGGCCGACCCGTCCAACAGTCGTGCCTTTCTCGAAAGTGGCCGCCTGTTCGCGTCGAAGTATCAGACCGGTGACGCGGATCGGGATCTCCAGCGCGCCTTGGCCCTGGCTCCCGGCGATCCGGAAATCGTCCTCTGGTTGGCCCGGGTGCGCTTCGCTCAGTATCGGTTTGATGAGATGCAGCACTTGGTCAATGAAGTACTGGCAAAGCACCCTGAACGTTATGAGGCAAGACTTCTCAAGGCTCGTGTCTCCCTGCTGCAGGATGAGGATCTATCGTCGTCCAGGCAAGATCTGAACCGGTCTCTGGCCGTAAATCCTCGGGATCCCGAGACTCTGTCATTGCTGGCTGCCCTGGAGTATCTCGAGGCTCCGCCGCTGGAGGCCGCTTCCTCGGCAGGGAAGGCGATCCCAGCCCCGCCAAGGTCCTTTGAGATCGCGGCGTCCCGGGCCCTCGCCGTGAATCCCATCCATGCGGCAGCCTACGCCGAGACGGCCGAAGTGCTGACCCGGACACGGAGGCACGCCGAATCGGAGCGCCTGTTTCGACGGGCTCTCAAGGTGGACGCCGATCATGTTCCCTCCCTGACAGGTCTGGGCAGACTCATGCTTCGTGACGCCCGGGAGTCCGAAGGAAGAGATCTTCTGGAGCGAGCCTCGAAACTGGACCCCTATCAGGTGCCCACGATCAATCAGCTCAAGATTCTGGACTACATGGATGAAGAGTTCGTCTATGCCGCTCGAGGACAGACTCTCTTCCGCGTTCATCCTTGGCGGAATCCCGATGTCCTGGACCGGCTACCTGACCATGCGGCCCAGAGTCGCCTCTCCCTTGCCTCGGCACCGGGGTTCTCCGGGCCAGGCCAGAAGCAGCCCGGTGTCCTGACCCTGGAGGTCTTTCCCGAGCATCGTTGGTTTGAGGCTCGGCTCAGCGGAGTTCCCTGGAACGGGCCAGTGGGAGCATGCCTGGGCAGGCTCATCGTCCTGGACTCACCGGCAACCGTCCGATCGACGAACTGGCGCAAGATTGTGCAGCATGAACTGGCTCACGCTTACCATCTGGCCGCGGCGTCAGGACGGCTTCCCAACTGGTTCACGGAGGGGCTTGCATCGTTTCAGGAAGGGTCGACCCGGCCTCTCTCGTGGGACTCCCTGCTGGTCCGGGCCGTGGCGCTGAACCAGCTACTTCCTTTCGAACGTCTGAACGAGGGGTTCCTGTCACCAAGGAACGCAGCGGACTGGCAGCTGGCGTATTGCCAGTCGGAACTTGCCATCGAGTATCTGGTCCAAACTCATGGACCTGGTGCTCCGGCTCAACTGCTGCAAGCCTACGCCCGAGGACTGAGGGGAGCCAGGGCCATCCAGGAGGCTCTGGGAGTGGACGCCAGTCGGCTCGCAGCGGCCGTGACCCGCTACTGGCGCCGGGAGGCATCCAGGATACCCCTGCCTCCTGCCAGCCTCCCCGATGACGTGCCACTTCTCAAAGCGAAATACGCCCGTTCCGGATCTGTCGAGGATGGGCTCGCACTGGCCCAGTGCCAGATGCAACTCGGCCTCATGGCGGAGGCCCGGAGATTGCTCCAGCATCTGGTGACCAGTAATCCCGAGAGCCCCCGAGGTCAGGCGCTAGCCGGGGAACTGCTTCTTTCCAGGGGAAGAGTCGCGTCGGCCATTTCGCGCCTCGAGCGGGCTCTTCGCCTGTCTCCAGAGGATCACCAGACCCGGGTTGCACTAGCCCGGGCCCTGATTCGTAAAGGTGACGATGGTCGTGCCCTCTCTCTCCTCAGGAGTACCCTGGAAAGTTACGATCGGGATCCTGCGGTACAGGACCTCATCCTCGAGATTGGAAGAAAGCGACGGGATCGAAGCTTGATGACAGAAGCCCTGGAAGCTCGTGTCTCCATTGATCCCGGCGACCTTCGGGGGAGGATCGGTCTGGCCCGGATTGCCATAGAAGATGGCCATGTCCAGAAAGCTCTGGAGCAGCTGGAGCTGGGTGCCGAAATCGACTCCGGTGACCCCGAACTCTGTCGACTCATGGGAAAGCTAAAGGCGGAGCGGGGAGATCTGGATGGCTCCCGCCGAGCTTATCAGCACGAGCTGGCCTCCAAATATCTGGCCAGCTTTGACCGCACACCTCCGTCGACCACGGTTCAGAAGTTGAGTCGGATCGCCGGTCAGTCCGGCGACTCCAGGTCGGAGGCGGCTGTGGATCTACTCGGCAGAGTCGGAGGAGCTTCAAGTGCAGCATTGCTCAGCGGGCATCTGAAGAGTCCCTTCGAGACGATCCGGCACCGGGCTGCCATGGCGCTGGGCGCTCTGGGCGAACCCACCTCAGTGCCCCAGTTGATTGCTGCCATCGACTGCTCCAGATGCGCCGCCGAGGCCCGGAGAACTCTTGGAAGCCTGACGGCCAGGGACAGCACGGGGGAACCCGATTCCTGGCGTCGATGGTGGAGCCAGGAGCGAACCAGAGGTCCTCGGAAGTGGCTCCTGGCTGCCCTGCGTCAGGCCCGGTACCCTGTCGACAGGGCCACGGACAAGCCAACCTGGCAGGCGTTGCTGGTCGTGGCACTGGAGGACTCCCGATGGTATATCCGTGAGGGGGCATTGGGGGAGTTGAAGCGCGAAACAGGTGTCTCCTTCGGAGCTGGCGCATTCGGGCCGGAGGGCGATGACGGGCCCGCCCTGGAGCAAGCGCGGCGCGAAGCTCTGGGACGGTGGAAACGATGGCTGCGGACAAAGATGTGAGAGGCAGGCCAAGCACTCCGGAAGCACAGGGAGAGAGTTCGGGAGCACGCAAGCTGCTGGAGAACCTCTTTGACCTCACTGCTCGCCGGCTCTTCCGGGAGCGAATGATCTCGACGGGATCGAAGATCGCCTTCTGGACCTTCTCTCTGAGCATCGGACTTGGCCTGGCCAGTTTCTTCTTCGAGACGGTCCCGCTCTGGGTGGCCGGCTCGGTCCTCCTGGCAGGTGTGTTGAGCCTGACCGGGTTGTTCCTGATGAACGGCGTGCCGAATCGGACTGAAGTTGCACGCTTTCTCGACCGGGAGCTTGCCGGCAAGGACCGATACCTGACTGCTGAGACCTGTCTGCGCCGAGGCAGGCACAACTCGGTGGAAGAGGCGCTGATCCTCCATGTTGCTGGCGAAGCAGAGCAGGAAGAGCCGACCGCAAGGCTGGCTCCGCTGGAGCCTCCCTGGGAGGCCTGGGGGACCCTGGCCTTTCTGGTTGCCTTTCTCGTGTTCGCTCTGCTGTGGGCAGCTCAACTAGTGGCCTTTCAGACTCCCGGGCATTCCCGGAACGAGGCAGAGATCAAGCAGTTGATAGCCGAGGTCAAACAGGTCCAGAAGCAGCTCGAGAAGCCGGAAGCAGGGAAGCCTGCCAACGAGATGGCCCAGAAGCTGTCCAAGCTCCTGGAAGACCTGTCGAATGGCAAGAGGCCAGATCCGGAGACGGTCAACCAGGCCATCTTGAAGCTTCCCGAGATCGCTCGAGCCATCCAACGGAGTGAGCAGGCGACTCCCGAGATGAAACGGGTGGCCCAGTTCCTCTCCAAGTCCGGACTTGCAGACAAGATGAAGCAGGCCCTGGAAGAGGGTCCGTCGTCTTCACTGGGACGGCAGCTTGCGAACCTGGTCGGGGATACGGGAGGGAAGCCACCGGGAAAGGAATCCCAGAGGAACGGAGAGGCGAAAGGTCGAGACGGCGGAGGCCAACCTGGAGGTGCCCCGCAAGCAGGCGGTCAGGGCCGAGAGCAGGCCGGAGGCCGTCCCTCCGGCAGTCAGGGCGGCGGTCCAGGCAACTCTCCCGGCGCCAATGTGACCCTTGGCAGCGGTGCCGGATCGAGCCAGTCCTCTCCTGGGAGCCAGGGGAGCGACCCGTCCGGTTCAAGCCAATCGGCGTCCTCGGCGCCGGGTCAGGGTGCCACGGGCGCCAGGGCGCAGGCTTCGGGGGCCGAGTCAGGCAAGAGCTCGAAGGCTGACGGGAGTTCTTCCGGGTCGTCGGGGCAGCCGGGCTCCAGGTCAGGTGCAGGAATCGCGGATCCGGGGCAAACCGGCGGCGGCAGACCGGGGCAAGCAGCACAGGGTGGAAGCTCCATGGCCGGAAAGGCGGCCCAGTCCGGCACGGGAACTCCCGGGCCGGGCGCGTCGGGAGCCGGCGGCAAGACCGGGAGTGGGCGTGGCGGTACAGGAGCTGGTTCCGGAGGAACTCGAGGAAGGAATACGCCCTCCGGACCTGCACCCATGACTGCCGACGAGAAGGCCCTGCTGGATAAGCTGCAGAAGGTTGCATCCGGAGGCAAGGGAAAGAGCCCGGCCGAAGTGCTGCGGGACATGGGCAAGCTGGCCGGAGAGCACAGCGGTGGACGTCGTGGGACCGGAACCCGGTCCTTCCGGGACAAGGTGAAGAACCTGGTGGCCAGCGTGAAGAAGGGTACCGCTGGGGCCAGCAGAGGCCCCTCGGGGAATGAGAACTCGGGGAAGAGCCAGCGGGGTCTTCGCGGTAATGCTGCATCGAACCCGATCCAAACAGCTCCGCCAGTGGAGGGGCAGGTCGTTCAGCTGGACCGAGGACAGGTTCGGGAGGGAAAGCAGGCCGGAACCGGATCCATCGCCGCGGGCCTCCCGGCTCCTGGCGCTCCCCTGTTGCCCGCCCAGATCGACGAGCCATCCAGAAAAGCGGAGCTAGAGCAGCATTACAAGGAAGAGACCGCTCGCTATCTGTCTCGGGAGCGGGTTCCGTCAGAGTACCGGGAGCTGATCCGGGATTACTTCTCAGGGGAGTAAGGGGCCGCGCTGGAATAGATGCGCAGTTTCACATCCCATCTTCAGTCCATCTTCCAGCGCTCGTTGGTCTTGAGGATCTTGACCCGGGCCAGATCGCCTAGATGGCGCTGCAGATCCTTGAACGACATGTCTTCCGAGCGGGTCCAGGGCACCACCCAGTGAGGCTCGACCCATTCCACCGCTCGTGCTGCCGCCCAGATGGGAAGAGGCAGCGTCGACCCGAGGGGTAGAGTCATGACATCGATGGAAAACAGGTCTCCCACGGTCTTCATTTCCCGAGTGATGGCCGAGCGTCCCGGGTGGTACACGGTGAAGCCGTCCATCTCGATGACAAACCCAAGAGGCGCGAGCCCCTCGCTGCTCAGACAGGTCACGCCATGAAGTGTCAGGTCCGGTTCTCGGATGGTCCCGCCCACATGCAGGTCTCTAGCAGGGAAGCTTCTCAAAGTGGCCTCTGCTGTGATCTCAGGTAAGCCGACCAGAGTAGCCTTTCTCTGATCCAGGACTTCCAGGAGTGGTTCCCTGAGAGTGGGAAGGAAGTGATCCGCCAGGATGAAGTCTATCCTTTCGAGGGAGCGGATCGCTGATGGAATGCCCAGAACCAGCGTTCGGGAACCTTCCCAGAGGAACGACCCGTTCCCCAGGTACCTCAGGCTGCTCGGGATGTCCTTCACTCGAGTAGGGCGTGTCACTCTGCCCTTCTCCCGGGCGACGGCTGCGGCAAAGACCGGTTCGCCTTTGTCCTTCAGACGGTGCTTGCCAGTCAGGGTGTAACCGACGTGGTCTCTGAAGAGCCTGTTGGCCATGTTCCGGATCAGGGTCAGGTTTTTCTGGTGCTCACTCTTCTGACTCGAATAGTAGCGAGTCTTGACGAGGAACCGGACCAGATCACCCTCGGGTATCTTCGTGCGGGGCACTGGGGACGACTCTCCCCTGGCGGCTACTTGCCGAACTCGATCCTCTTCAGGTCCCGTCGCTGGAAGGTCACGTCCTTTCCTAGACGGGCCTGAAACTGGTATTCGGTGGTTGCGAGATGACCTTTGAGGACATCGCCGTGGCGCGT
Organism: Candidatus Cloacimonadota bacterium; assembly: GCA_021772705.1. Classification (GTDB taxonomy): domain Bacteria; phylum Muiribacteriota; class UBA6191; order JACPRK01; family JACPRK01; genus OFTM100. Next base: position 17,313 of record JAJFLN010000420.1, read on the forward strand.
TGTTACGCTGTCGATCTTACCTTCGAACTCAATCTCCCGAACCTCGGATCGCTTCAGTTCGAGGTGTTCGAAATAGGGAGAGGACAGGACGAAGGAATCCGCTTTCAGGTGACCGACTATCAGGTCGTCCCCACGAGTGCGAATCCGGTCATCGGCAGGCCTTTGGCTCACCTTGCTGGTCTTGCCCTTCTCTTCGGCGGCGGCGCACCCTGTCAGGAGAACTGGCAAGACAACCAGGGATAGTAGCAGGGTAGTGGCGAGGACCAAGTTCGAGATTCGATGTTTCCCCACTATTTTGCCTCCGGGGCAGGAGGGCGGTCTGCCGCCCGGGTCAGAGTAAACGGGGGTCCGGCAGGGTTGCCGGGCCCTCGCATTCGGATCAGAGTTTCGGGCCTGCATTCCGGATCTCATCGGAAGACTGGGACTCGAACTTCTTGAAGTTCTCCTGGAATAGCTTTGCCAGCTTGACGGCTATCTCTTGATAGTCAGCTTCGTTGGACCAGGTGTTCTTCGGAGTCAGAATCTTCGATGGTACCCCTTCGCAGGTCCGCGGAAGCTGGAACTCGAAGATCGGGTCCTGGTTGCATTCTGCTTTCTCGAGAGAGCCGTCGTGGATGGCATTGATGATGGCCCGGGTGTAGCTGAGCTTCATGCGGGAGCCCGTGCCATAGGCACCGCCGGACCAGCCGGTGTTGACCAGCCAAACGCGGGATCCAGTCTTGCGAATCTTCTCGGCGAGAAGCTTGGCGTAGACAGCGGGATGCCAGACCAGGAATGCGGCTCCGAAGCAGGCAGAGAAGGTCGCTTTCGGTTCCGTCACACCCATCTCCGTACCGGCCACCTTGGCTGTATAGCCGCTGATGAAATGATACATGGCCTGCTCCGGGGTCAGCTTGCTGACGGGAGGCAAGACACCGAAAGCATCGCAGGTCAGGAAGATGATGTTGCTGGGATGGGTGCCCACACACGGGATCTTGGCGTTGTCGATGTACTCGATGGGATAGGAACAACGGGTGTTCTCCGTGAGCGAGCTGTCGGTGTAGTCCACGACGCGAGTGTCAGGGTCATAGACGACATTTTCGAGCAACGAGCCATAGCGGATCGCCTTGTAAATCTCCGGTTCCTTCTCTTCCGTGAGGTCGATGCACTTGGCGTAGCAACCACCTTCGATGTTGAAGATGCCGCTGTCGGACCAGCAGTGCTCGTCGTCACCGATCAGGCACCGCTGCGGATCCGCCGACAAGGTTGTCTTGCCCGTACCCGAGAGGCCGAAGAAGAGCGAGACGTTACCGTCAGAGCCTTCATTCGCCGAGCAGTGCATGGAGAGCACGTCTCGTTTGGGCATCAGGTAGTGCATGACCGTGAAGATGCCCTTCTTCATCTCACCTGCATACTGAGTCCCGAGAATCACGGCCTCTCTGTGCTCGAAGCTGAAGTCCACGCTCGTCTTGGAAGACATGCCCGCAGTGAGTCGGTTGGCCGGGAACTGACCTGAGTTGAGAACAACGAAGTCCGGTTCGCCGAAGTTGCTCAGCTCGTCTTGGCTAGGCCGGATGAGCATGTTGTGCATGAAAAGGGCATGATAAGCGCGGGCGCAGATGATCCGGACCTTGAGGCGGTACTTGGGGTCCCATCCTGCGAACCCGTCGACAACGAACAGCCTGTCTCTCGTGTTGAGATAGTCCTGTCCTCGCTCCCGATTGACGAGGAAGCTCTGTTCATCGAGCTTGATGTTGATGTCTCCCCACCAGACATCATTCCTGCTGTCTGGATGATCGACGATTCGTTTGTCGCTCGGACTCCGGCCCGTTCGCTCTCCGGAGCGGGCTGCAAGGGAGCCGGTAGAGACGATGACCGAACCGCTCTCGTGCTTCAGGGCTGCTTCGTAGAGCCTCGCCGGACTGGCGTTGCGGATGATTTCCTTGACGTGTATATTCCACTTCTCGAGGTTGAAATCGCTCAATTTCGATCCTCCTGGCCTCATGAACATCGAACGATCCAGCGCCGTTCGGGGGGGGGCGAGAGACTCGCTTTCCAGTGCGGTCTTTCGCTGGCTGGAATGGCCAGAGTAGTACAACCGGAACAGCGGAGCAAGGTGCGGGCCGGAGTGAACTCGGCTCCTTGGCGGCGCAGGATTCAGCGCCCCTCAATGGAAAGTGAGACGCAGCCGGATGAAGAGCCTGTCCAGCAGCGCAAATGCTTCCTCGGCGGTCTCCAGAGCCTGTAGCGCCGCTTCAAGTGCATCAAACTCCTCCGTGCCGAAGAGGGCCTTCTTGTCCACGGGGTTCATGAGGGAAAAGTAGGACCTCAGGGCAGCCATGCGTTCGGCGTAGGTGGCCTGGGATGTCGGGTTTCTGCCCACCTCGAAGGAGAGCTTCTTAACCTGGGCCGCCAGACCCTGCCGGGTTCCGACGGGCTGGGATCTTTCGAGATCCATCGGCGCCCGGCGCATGCGGGGCCGGGCGGGTGCCTTCCTGACCACTCTCACTGCCTTGGGCTGGGCGATGGTGATCTGCTCATGGGGCCCGATCTGGAGCCAGCCCGAAAAGTAGACGATGGTTCCCGTGGCCAGGGTGAGGGTGATCGGAATCAGGGGGTTCACTCGAGGAAGGTCCCGAGGCGGCGGAGGTTTGGAGTCCTCCACCACTGCCGTCAAGCGGTCGGGCCGAGGCTTCCCCGAAACGATCAGTATGCCACTCATGAGGTTCGGGAGACGGAGGATTTGGAGAGGATCTTCACAGTTTCAAGCCCTGCAAGTTCGCCTCCGGATGGCGCGCGGACTGACTTCGCTTCATGACGGCAACCCGTCCGGCAATGGCAGATCCCCAGCCCAACTCTTCCACGGTCAACTTTCTGCCCGGGTCATTGAATGGAACCGCACTCAGAACAAAGGTGATGCCGATCTCGTCAGCATCCTTGATGAACAGAACCTTCCGGAATCGGGCCTGAGCATAGACGACCGTCGAGGACGGGTCCAGAAGCTCGGGCAGGGTGAGGGTCCTGTTGTCAGGGTCGAACTGGTAGGTTCGCTGTCGATCTTGATGGTCCCGGATCGTCAGCCTGCTGCCATCGTCATCTACCTCGAAGCTCTTGGCTCCCTTCATGTCCCGCCGGAGGCGACCTTCAACATAATGGACTGCCCGGATGGCTTGCAACTTCCGGTCCGTGGCCCTCGATGTACGAGCGTTCCTCCAGAGGAATGTCCCCAGAAGTCCGACGACGATGGAGGTGATGAGAATGACGACGAAGATCTCGACGAAGGTCATCCCCCTCCGGCTTCGAGTCTTCCGAGTCGAGACCCCAGAAATCTTTCCAGTCGAAATTCGCATCAGGTCTTCATTGATCCAGCGGCGCCCTCTCGCCATTGTCAACGCTCAGATCTTCCCGGGACCGCAGGAGAAGGAGCCGATAGGTTCTGGCCTGGCCCTCCTTGGCCCCCTCCAGGACTTCCCACGTAACGCTCACTTCCAGGGACAGCAGTCCGGGAGCGAGTTCGAATACCTCCAGTCTTCCCCTGAAGAAGTTCTTTCCAACTCCCAGGTTTCGGGCATACTCCGGCAACTCGGCGAACCAGTCTGCCTTGGAGTCGGTGTTGAAGATTCGGGTCACCACGTCATCCTGGGGCGTTCCCACCAGGGCAGCCAGATCGTTGAATGGCTGGACGTTCCACACCTCGAGGATTCGGATTGCCAGGTTCTCTGCGTAGATTCGATCCTCGCTGACGGTGGCAGTCTCGTACCCCAGATCATAGAGGCCGATAGTCGGGATGACACAGATGCCGAAGACCATCACGGCGATCATGATCTCCACCAGGGACAGGGCATTCCGATTCCCGGTTCTTCGGGGAATCCAGACGCGGCGGCCGGTCGCGTGGGAGGACGCCATCTTCGGCTGTGCGGTCGTCCGATTCACTTCAGGAAGACCTCCCGGCTCTTCTCGACCGGGCTGATGGTCACCCAGAGATGGGAGAGCCTGAAGTTGCCGTCCGCTACGGCGGGCAACATGGGGTTGAACTCGAGTTGGCCCTTCACGCTGTTCTCTCCACTTCGCTTGTTGTCGCTGACGGTGTACCGCCGCAGGAAGAGATTCCCGAAGATATCTACGTCACCGGAGACCTTCAGGGCGCCGCCATCGCCGGGCTCGGAGTCGCTCCGAGGCACCGCTGCCAGGGCCGCTTCCACCCGGGACGAGGGAAGTTCGATAGTCCCGGGGGTGACCAGGGTCAGGCTGTCCATCTGTTGATCCGCCAGTGTGGCATTCTGAATCCTGAACCCTCCGTTGGAGTAGATGACCGCCCGGCCGTTGAAAGCATCCAGGTCGACAGACAGGGGCTCCACGACGCCCGTGTCCTCGTCTCGAGGGCAGTCGACATAGAACACGCCGTTGAGACCCAGGTCGCGGCGGGTGTCCACCAAGGCGTCCCAGGCTTCCTGTCCCCGTATCACGAATCCGGCTCGCTGGAGGTAGTAGGCCTCGTACCACTTGGTCGATTCGTTGGAGTAGTACGTGTACTGGTCCCCCCCTCGGGGAAACTCGGTGGAGTAGTAGTTGCGATGACTCTTCACGAATCCCTTGATGAGGCCCGTCATCATGGCCGTACTCGAGTCCGTTCCCATCTTGTCGAGAGGGCCTGCCTTGGAGAGTTCACCCTTGCTGAAAATCCCGTTCAGCATCCCGATACTGTTGGAGAAATTGGAGGACCCTCCAGTACCTTGAAGCTTCGTGAGGGAGCCGTTCATCTTGTCCTTGAAAGCGTCGGCGTCACCCTGGCTCTCGAAGGAACCGCCACCGGAGGAGGCTCCATCACCGGCCGCATCGCCTGCGGCATCACCAGCCGCGTCACCAGCCGCGTCACCAGCGGCATCCCCGGCAGCGTCACCGGCGCCACCGCCACCCTGGATCTGGGAGAGGCCACCCTGAATGTTCCCACCCTCCGACTGGGCCGTGTCGCCCACTCCCTGGATCTTGTCGCCCTGACCTCCCAGGTCATCCAGGGCGCCGGAGGACTGCACGTCTGACACGGTGGTCTGAAGACCGTCCAGGGCGGGAGCGAAGTTACCCTTGCTCGCTTCCTTGATCATGTCCGTGTACTGGCCGATTATGGCTCCCTCGAGGAGAGCCTTCAGCGCGAAGACGGTGATCTGCCCCAGGACGCACTGTATCGAGACGACCTGCTCCAGCAGCTTGTGGATCGGTATGAAGATGGTCGATGCCCCGAAGGTCGGACCCTCCAGAGCCATCGCTGTCGGCTCATCAATCACTACGGACAGGAGCGGCACGGTGATCTTCAGCACCTGCAAGTTCATGTTCGAAATCGTGTAGACCGTGTCCCAGATCTTCTTCAGGGGAGGATAGAGTTCCCGGAGGATGTCCTCGTAGTTGAAGTCCGACAGCTTCTCCAGAGGGTTCCTGTCGGGATTACCGACGACGATCGAGTCCTGGTAGAAGAAGTTCTTCGGGATCTTCGCCGAGTTGGGAACCCTGAGAGCGATGAAGTCCGGGCTGCCTCCGATGTACTGAACGACCCCGCGGCAATCTGACCACTGGACTGACTGCTTTCCCTGCTTGATGGTGTCCTTGTAACCCTTCATCAGAGCGTTCAAGTCCTTGATGGCCTTGTTGGTGGGATTGACGATGTCCCGGTCCAGAGCTTGCTTCGAGGTGCCGTTGATGAAGTCGGGCTTGAAGAGGGTCAGACTGCGCTGGTCGTAATTCCGAGGTGGGGTGATGAGCTGAATCCGGAAGGGCTTCCGCACTTCCACTCGTCGATAGGTCTTCTGGCCTCGACCCCAGGTGGGCCGTACCGCCGCGGTGATCAGCACATCACCGGTTCGCTCGAAGGGTTCCATGGGATGGATCGGGTCCTTGTCGAACCGGATCGTCATCTGGGTCTCGAACTGATCGTCGGGATAGGGCTCGAAGGTCTTGGCGTTCTCCGATGATCGAAGCCGGGCGAGGAGCTTCTGGGGAACAAAGGGCACCTCGATCCGATCCAGAGTCTGCTGGTCTTGCCGGAAGATCTTGTAGAGCTCGGTGTTCGGGTCGTTGACCTCCATCTGGAGGTTGTAGAACCCTTCCTCCGCAGCGGCTTCCGCCAGGTACTCGGCGGTGGTTCCAAAGGAACTGCGGGCCGTCTGGCGATAGACGTTCCTGCTGAAAAAGAATATCTGCAGCGCCGTGATGATCGCGGCGATGACCAGCAGGACGACGACCACCACCGCGACGCCACGATTTCGAGATCTCGACCGCCGATGCGGTCGCCCCGGTCCGGTCTTACCTGTCGACCTCCGGTCAGTCTCGATGCCGTTGCTCCTTGTCATGCGCCAACCATCCAGACGACAGGTTGGCATCCGACGATAGGCACGACGCTGTCATGGTGATGTTCACCCGTGAGCTGTCTGCGAGGTGCCTTCGGAACGACAGTCTTTCCGGCCGCAGCCTTCGCGATGCTCCCAGCACTCTGCGTGGTAGGACGCCTTGCAGTGACTGCAGTGAACCGGGGCCACCTCGATGGCTTCAGAGCAGAGGAGACAGCTGGGTGCATCATCGGCGATAGAGGGGGGCGTCCCGGCAGTGAATGGGAGGATCAGGGTCGCTCCGAGAGGTGCGAACAGGAAGGTGAACGACAGCAACACGGCTTCGCCGCTGTAGAGAAAGGCCCCGATGTAGTAGCAGAGGAAGAAACCGCCGATGGGAACGGAGCTCCAGTATCCCCTGCCGAGGGCGTCGGCCAGACCGGGACTTCCCCGGACCAGGAGCAACCAGTAGGCGAGGGAGTACCCGATGGCGAAGGCGAAACCGATGCGGACGCCGTCGGAGGGCGTGAACTCCGGATACCAGTACCAGACTACGAGAGTGGAGATCCATCCGGGGAGGAAACCGGCGAGTCCCAGGGTGCTGATCATGTTCAGCTTCGCCTCGAGCTTCCGAGCCTGCCGGGGCATCAACCACCCTTTGAAGTCGACGAAGAGTGATCTGAGTCCCATCAGGATCAAGTGGGACGGGATGAAAAACAGAAACAGGAAAAAGCTGGGGAAGATGATCGGAGCTGGAAACTCCGGATCCGCCAGCAACGCCAGTGGTCCTGTGATGAACCAGTAGGCTGCAGCGGTGAGGGACTCGAACGCCATGACTGCTCCTTTGTCTTGCCGGATCCGAGGGCAGCTCGCCCTCAGATAGAATCTACCTCACCCGGGGGCTCTAAACCAGAGAGGCCAGTCCCGGTCATGTTAGGGTGAGCGGGAACCATGCACGAGAACCTTCCGGAACACGTCGTTGCGTTCACGGCTCTGGCGCTGTTTGCCTCTTCCCTGGTAGCGATCGCAGCGAAGAGACTGCGGTTGCCATTCACAGTAGTCCTGGTCGTTGTCGGTCTGGCCCTGGGAGAGATGGCCCGCCAGATTCCGTTCATGAAGTTCCTGGCCAGTATCGAGCTGTCGCCGGAGGCCATCCTCTTCATCTTCCTTCCCATCCTGGTCTTCGAGTCCGCCTTCAATCTCGACGCTCGTCTCTTTCTCAAGAACCTGGGACCGATCCTGCTGCTGGCGGTTCCAATCCTGCTTCTCTCCACCTTTGTAACAGGCTTCATTCTCCACTGGTCCGTGGGAATCCAGCTCGGGGTGGCGATCCTCTTCGGTGCTCTCATTTCGGCCACAGACCCGGTGGCGGTGGTGGCACTGTTCAGAGAACTGGGAGCCCCTCGGAGGCTGACGGTCCTGGTCGAGGGTGAGAGCCTCGTCAATGACGGGACAGCCCTGGTGGTCTTCAATCTCATCCTCGGCATCCTGATTGCCGGCGAGACAGTGACGTCCTGGCACTGGATCTCCGGATCGTTTCAGTTCCTTCAGGTGGCTCTTGGAGGGGTGCTGGTCGGGGGCTTGCTTGGCCTCTTCTGTGCCCGGCTGATCGGAGCACAGGAGGAGGAGCCCCTGATCGAGATCGCCCTGAGTCTCGTTCTGGCGCCGGCTGCCTTCATCGTGGCCGAGAAACTCCACTGTTCCGGCGTCATCTCCGTGGTCACCGCCGGGCTGCTGATGGGCAGCTACGGCCGGACCAAGTTCTCCCCTTCTTCCCTGCCTCATGTGGAGGAGATCTGGGAGTTCCTGGCCTTTGTGGCCAACTCCCTGATCTTCCTTCTCGTCGGCATCTCGGTGCAGCTGGGTGGGTTGATGCTGAGCTGGAAGAACATCCTCGGAGCCGTCGTGGCCTGCACCATCGCCCGAGCCCTGGGGGTGTTCATCCTCGTTCCCATCACTCAGAAGCTCACCCGCATGGAGAGCGTGGGCTGGCGCTATCAATCGATCATCGTCTGGGGAGGGCTACGAGGAGCCCTGGCGCTGGGCATCGCTCTGTCCCTGCCAGAGGATTTCAGTGGGCGAGAGCAGATACTCGAACTCACCGTTGGAGTCGTCCTGTTCACGGTTCTGGTGAACGGGCTGACCACCAGCTCCATCGTGCGCTTCCTCGGAGTCGATCGGCTGAGTGCGGAAGATCAGCTCGAGCAGCAAGAGGGCGCATTGCTGGCCAAGGAGAAGATGATCCAGGGGCTGCCTGAGCTGGCTGCCAGGGCGGGGTTGCTCGATTCCGTCGTGGACCCGATCCGGACCAGAGAAGAGACTCGAGTCGCCGAGATTCAAGCGCGTCTGAAGCGGATACGAGACGGCTCGGATCTGGAAGGAATGCCGCCTCCGGACCGGAAACTCGTGGCCACCCGGGCGGCGCTGCGGGCAATGAAGGCTCACCTCCACGATCTGTTCACCGACGGACTTCTCTCGGAGGGCGCCCTTGTCGAGATCGAGTACGACATCGACTGTCAGATGGATCTGGCCTCGACGGGCAGAGGAACTCAGGTCTTCGAGTCGCGTCACCCACCTCTGACTCGCCTCTGCGAGTGGATCGTCAGCAAGGCTGCAGCCCGAGGCCTGGTACCCAGGCTGGTGGGGCAGTTCCGGCTCATGCGAACTGCGTCCCTCTATGAGACGGCCCGGGGCAGACACCTGTCGGCCGATTCGTCACTCGAGGTACTACGCCAGATGATCCAGGAAGGCGTGGTCGACGCCGCCGACTCTCAGGATGCTCAGGAGTTGCTGGAAGCCTGGAAAACCCGGGCCGCCGGAAGAGAGCGCACCATCACGGATCAGTTCGCTGGATACGTGAAGCACGTTCAGGCAACCATCGTGGAGCGGCACCGCCTCAACCGGGAAAGAAAGGAACTGAAGGGGTTGCTTCGGGAAGGAATGGTCTCGGATCGAGCCCATGCTTTTGGCTTGAAGGCCCTGGAGGCCCAGCTAGGCTCGCTCTCGAAGAAGCCCCACCACAGATTGCTGGTTCGACCCGTCGAGCTGTTGAAGCAGATCCACTATTTCCGGTCCCTGCCGCCAGAGATCCTGACGAAACTCGGAGATGCCATGGTTCCCCTGACCTATCTGGATGGGGAAACCGTGGTCCAGGCGGGAGAGTCGAGCGACAGTCTGTATCTGGTGGGACGAGGTTCCGTGGCTGTCGATGAGGCCACCGGCGAGGTGCTGGCAATGCTGGGCCCCGGGGAGTTCTTCGGCGAAGGAGGGTTCCTGACGGGCAAGCCGAGGTCACATCAGGTGCGATCCCTCACCCCCTCGGTGCTGTTGCAGCTGTCTCGGAACTCGATACGCGCCCTGGAAGAGTCGCTGCCAGAGTTCGCCGAGGCGCTCCGCCTGGCTCACGAAGCCCGGGCCCACGTTCCGTCCTCCGATTGACGTCGGGAGCGACGGCGGATCATGGAGATTCTAGATCCGTTCGTCCTACTATGGATGCCCGCATCCAGGACGACTGAATGGCCGAGTTTTCCCGATCCGTTCGTCCTGAGCCTGTCGAAGGATGAATGGAGCGGGCGGCCATATCGTCTGAG
>JAJFLN010000043.1 GCA_021772705.1 Candidatus Cloacimonadota bacterium
CGGTCTTGTCCACCACCAGAGTGTCCACGTCCCGGGTCCGCTCCAGGGCCTCGGCGTCCCGGAACAGGATACCCATCCCGGCGCCGCGGCCTGTGGCGACCATGATCGAGACGGGGGTCGCCAGTCCCAGGGCGCAAGGACAGGCAATGATGAGGACCGCCACAGCGCTGAGCAGGGCATGGGCCAACCGAGGCTCGGGACCGAGGAGGGCCCAGGCGGCGAAGGCCAGGATGGCGACGCCGACCACGGCGGGGACGAAGTAGGCTGCGACCCTGTCGGCGGTCTTCTGGATCGGGGCCCGGCTCCGCTGGGCAGCGGAGACCATGTCGATGATGCGGGCCAGCAGGGTCTCGGACCCGACCCGTTCGGCCTCGATGACCAGCGCGCCCGTCCCGTTGATGGTGGCTCCCACCACCGGGTCTCCGGCAGTCTTGGCCACGGGCATGGGTTCGCCGGTCACCATGGACTCGTCGATGCGGCTGCTGCCCTCGAGCACTCTGCCGTCGACAGGCACCTTCTCCCCGGGCCGGACCCTGAGCCGGTCGCCAGCCTGGATGGACTCGATGGGAACGTCTTCGTCGGTACCGTCCTCCCGGACCCGGCGGGCCGACTTGGCCGCCATCCCCATCAGCTGCTCCATGGCAGCGCTGGTATGGGCCCGGGCTCGGAGCTCCAGGACCTGCCCCAGCAGTATGAGGGTGACGATGACAGCGGCGGCTTCGAAGTAGACCTCCACCTGCCCGTCGTGACGGAAGGCGGCGGGAAACCACCCCGGCGCCAGGATGGCTACCAGACTGTAGCCATAGGAGACGCCTACGCCCATTCCGATCAGGGTGAACATGTTGGGGCTGGCGAGGGCAACGGACCGGGCGGCCCGGACGAAGAAGGGCCAGCCGGCCCAGAGGCAGACGGGGGTGGCGAAGGCCAACTCCAGCCAGGATCGGGCCGTGCTGCCCAGAAGCGCCGATATGGGTTGCCCGGGGAGCATGTCTCCCATGGACAGGATGATGACGGGAGCCGTGAAGAGTGAGGCGAAGACGAACCGCCGGGTCATGTCCTCCAGCTCCGGATTCTCACGGCCATCGGTGGCCGAGACCTTTGCCGGTTCCAGAGCCATGCCGCACTTCGGGCAGTCGCCAGGGCCGTCTTGAACCACTTCCGAGTGCATGGGACAGGTCCACTTGCTCGCCACAGGGACAGCACCGGCGGCGGGCTCCAGAGCCATGCCGCACTTCGGGCAGTCGCCGGCCTGTTGTTCCACTACCTCCGGATGCATCGGGCACGTCCAGGTCGAGCCGGCCCCGGAGGAGCGGCCCATGAACTGCAAACCCATGCCGCACTTCGGGCAGACTCCCGGTGTGGCCTGGTCCACCTCCGGATGGCAGGGACAGCTGTAGCCGAGAGACGAGGTCTTTGGATCCGCCTTCCGGGCCGGGGCGGTCTTCTCGAGATAGGAAGCCGGGTCTTCCCGGAACTTCTCCAGGCATCCGTTACAGCAGAATCGGTAAAGTACTCCCGCGCGATCCATCGAAGGAGCCGACTCGGACTTGACGGTCATTCCGCAGACCGGATCGATGGATGGGACGACGGGACTGGCTGGCTTCTGTATCGAGCCCCCGGTCGACTTGTTGCTGCTGCAGCACTCGCCGCAGGAGTTATGGGAATCGCGCTCTGACATGGGTCGTCCTCCGGGTCACACTTCCGGCGTCATCCTACAACCTCTGCTCCCGGGTCTCGCAGTTCATTCGTCATCAAGAGAAACCCCCGATGGGGCCGGCCTGGGCCGATACCTCATCGGGGGTCTCCCCACCTTCCTCGGCTTCCCGAGCGTCCCCTACTTCTGGGGGATGCCCTGGAACTTGGGAAGGATGTTGACGCCCTCGGCCTCAGCCAGGATCATCACGGAAGCCATCAGGACGGGCTCGGCCTCGTTCAGCCTGATCCGCCAGACGACCTTGGCCTCCCGGCCCGCCCGGAGACGGCTGATGGTCTGGACTCTGTCGCCATCGACGATCTCGAAGTCGAGACCGCTGATCATCCGGACCGACACGTTGCTGATGTCGGCGCGAGACAGATTGGTGACGTAAGCCGAAACCTCGACGGTTCCGTCCTTCTTGGCCTTGGCCTTCGACCAGCTGACGGAAGCGGCTACCGCAGCGTCCCCGTCACTCGACGCCAGAGTCTTGAAGTGACCCTGCACGGCGCCGAGGTAGTTGCTCGGACCCTCCGAGAGTGCGACGGAGTCCTCGACTTCGCCGCCGGCCGCCTTGGCGAAGATGTCGCTCAGGACCATGGTGCGTCGCAGCAGCTCACCCTGGGTCGCCTCGTAGAGTGATCGGGCCGATGTGACTCCGGCCTCGTCGCCAAGCTGGGCGCTGAGAGCCAGTGTCTCGGCCTTGTTGGACAGAAGGTCGACTTCCTCGTCGGCCTTCAGCAGAGCTTCGACTTTCTGCTCCAGATCGCCGGCCTTGTTATCGGCGGCCACCAGGGCCTCCTGAGCCCGGGTCTGGTAGATGTCGAGAGAGCTCTGCAGTTCGCCCAGGATCTTCTGGTTGAACTGAGCGTTCATGGCGACACGGATCATCGGTGCTTCCTGGCTCTCCGCCGGGGCGAAGGGATCGTAGGCGAACTTGACACCCTTCAGCATGTCTCCCTTGGGCATGCGGAAGTAGTAGCTGGCCACGGTCCAGGTGGAGTGGGCGATGAGGCCACCGGAGGCGACACCGGCCACGATGGCCACGACCTTGGTGATGTTCGTCGGATCCAGCAGGGATGCGTAGCCGATGATCTGGGCGATCTTCTTGGCCACTCCGGCGTAGTCACGCTCCCTTGCGTTCAGGGTGTGCCGCTTCACTACCTGGGCGGCCATCACCTCTCGCATGGAGCTCTCCGTATCGGAACTGCCGTCGTCCCAGACCTTGGCCACGGCCTGATCGTAGGTGCCGTGAGCCGTCAGGTCCGCCGCGTACTCGTTGGCCAAGTTGACTGCGCCCTGGCTGCGGGCCACGAAGCCGATCTTCGGCACCGAGCTGAGGGCGTACTTGCCGAAGAGCTTGACCCCCAGGTTCTTCCAGAATCCTGGATTGTCCCGGTCGATGTCGACGTTCAGCATCCGGGACGCCACGCTGGCGACGACGGAGATGATTATCGGAGCGTAGGTGCTCTTGGGCGGCTTCAGCCGTGCCGACAGGTAGATGCCGAACTTCTCGCCAACCGCAAGCAGTTTGGAGTAGATGCGCCGCTTCAGGGCTGCCAGGACCTTGCCGATGATCGGCACGTCCTGGAAGTTCTTGGCGATGTCACGGATGGTGCTGTGACCTGCCAGCAGGAGCCGGACGAAGTCGAAGACCGAGAGGGCCGTGTCCTCCGCCAGCACCAGGCCGTTGTTGTAGCTGAACTCGATGTAGGACTCCGCCAGGATGAGGCGGCGGATGGTGTCCTTCACCTTCTGCTCGTCCTGGGTGTGGGGGACGGGCCGCTCGGCGGGGACTTCCCAGCCCTCGACGGGATAACCGAAGTCCTGGCCCCAGGTGGCCAGCAGGGCCTTGGTGCCCTCCTCATCGTAGTCCACCAAGCCCAGTCCATCGGGAATCGGCAGGTGGGGGAATCCCCGAGTGAGCTCCAGCAGCTTCCAGAGCTTCAGCAGCTCGCCCTCGAAGAACTGCGGGTCGATCTTCAAGTGGGTCAGGCTGTGAACGAGCTCCTTCTTCTTGTTGATCAGATAGCCCACGTTGTCGTGGGAATCGTCGGAATCGTCACCCTTGGCCGGGGCCGAGAACAGGATGTCCGTCTTCAGGGCCTCGCTGATGCGTCCGCCGTCGAGAGCCTCGAAGCGCGCTCGCTTGAGGGCTCGGCGCAGAAGGGTGGCCATGGCCTCCTTGTCTTCTCCCTGGGCCGAAGCGATTAGCTCGGCGGCCCGGGGACCGGCCTTCGGGTCGTTGGCCAGTTTGCCGGCCAGGGCGCTAAGGTTCTGCTCCTTGGCCTGCAGCAGATCTCCATAGAAGGCATTGGCAACGGCGTCACCCTTGACGTCTCCCAGGTCAGCCCTGGCGTCGATCGTCGAGAGGCGGCTGCCGGTTCCGATCAGGTCGGCGATTGCATCACCCTTGCGATTCTCGAAGCGGTACTTGAAGGAGACGCCCTTCTTGCTGCCCGAGAGGGCCCGGACCAGGAAGGTGACCTTGCCGTCGCCAACCTGGAAGTTGTGGATGCCGTCGTTCTTCTTGTCCAGCTGGACTTCCGTCACCTTGGCGTTGCCAGCGGCGTCGAACTCGACTGCGTGGACCTGGAAACGGGACTTCTTGCCCACCAGACCCGGGTTGTCGCCGTCGAAGCGGAACGTATTGCCCGCCTTGGCGTCAGCCGAGAGGGAAGCCACCGATGCCAGGGAGAAGATGGGCACCTCTGCCGGAGCCGATTCCGAGTTGCCCAGGTAGTGGAACTTGTAGTTGAGCTTGCTGATCACCGTTCCGAGCCGGCTGAAGGGGCCGAACTCGGCGTAGTACCTGTCGCCGTCCTTGGCGAGGGGGGTGACCACGGTCTGCTCCTGGGTGGTGGAGGAGCCGTCGGGGATCAACCGGGCCGGCGGCATCTGGCCATCATTGACGGTCCAGACGATGTTGCCTGGCTGGGGCGAGTAGATCTTCACCCGGTCGACCATCGTGGGATGGTCCGGGGAGTAATCCACCTTGGAGGCGACGCTGAAGTACTTGGCGCCGTCAGGTGACACGGTGTCCTTCTGCCAGCCGCTGGGCAGTCCGTTCTTGGACAGGACCTTGGTCTGTACGGCGAAGCGGATGGTGTCGTCGTAGCCCCAGAGCCCGTTACCCGGCGTGTCGGCGTTGACGATGTTGGCCAGGTACCAGTCGTTCTTGATCTCTTCCAGGGACTTCTGAACGCCTCGGTTCTTCAGGACCTCGGCGATGCTCTCCTCGCCCTGCTTCTGGTTGGCCACCATCTCCTTGACGAAGGCCTGCCGCTCGGCGTCGGTGTTTCCGCCGTACTTGCTAAAGAGGTAGTAGGTCCAGAGGTAGGAACGACCGTAGTCCTCCAAGGTGTTGTCGAAGCGGGTGAAGGAGGAGTCCGTGTCGTGGATGTAGCTGAAGATCTGCGGTGCGTGGCCGTAGCCATTCACGAAGAACGCGATCTGAGCGTAGGACTCGTTGAGCCAGCGGGTCTCCTTACGATCCTGGTTGAAGTGGATCATGTGCTGGAACTCATGGGCCAGCACGCCAAGGTAGTCCTGCCGGGCCGGGTTTCCCGGATGGAGGTCCAGGTAGAACATCTGGCGCTCGTTGGACTGGGGGAACAGGCGGGTGCTGAACCCGTCGAGGGGGAAGAAGTAGCCGGCGACGTAGCCTCGGCCAGGCTCCCAACCGTCCTGGATGTCCATGAAGAGGAGAGTGATCCTGGGGTCGGCGTCGATGCCCGGGATGTCTTCCTTGCCGAAGTAGGCGTGGTTCGTGGGGTAGATCGTTCCGTCGAACTGACCGGCCATTCGCTCCAGAACGCTGTCCTCGACTTCGTAGCCCTCCTGGACATAAAAGTAGGCGTGCTCGGAGATCTTCCGCAGCTCGGCCTGGAACTGGAACGGCTGGTTGGCCGTCATGTCGATGGACCAGAAGGAACTCATCTGACCCAGGACCTGCTCCTCAGGCTCCCGGGGCACCTCGAAGGCGTCGGCGCCCATGGCGCTCACCTTGTCCAGGTACGGCTTTACAAAGTCCTGGATGAGCGGCGTTCCGTCAATCCACTGGGGACCCGACGGCTTTGCCGGAGTCGTTGCGGCCATGACTGCCGGGACGGCGATTGCTGCTACCAGAGCCAGGGCGACCAGGCTTCTCAGGAGCGTTCCACGATACATGCCTACCTCCTACGGGGTTACTCTCGGAACTGCAGTTGTTCAAACTCTATTGATCCGGACACAATTCTGTCTGCTCGCTATGAAAAAGCCGGGTAGGATAGCACGCATAGCATGGATCGTCAACCCGGTGAAAGCTTTAAGGGTGCATGTCCCGTAGGGGGTCCCCTCCTCCGTTCGCCCCA
>JAJFLN010000421.1 GCA_021772705.1 Candidatus Cloacimonadota bacterium
GCTCCGGTCCCGGATCGACGGGCTCAGGCTGGCCAGGAGTTCGAGCAAGAAGAAGGGCCGCCGAAAGGGCTATTCGGCAGGGGGGGGCCGGGCGAGCTACTCCGTGGCCGCCGAGGCGGGCTCTTCCCTGGAACTCAATCTGATCCAGATGCGAGCGGCCCAGGCGAGGGAACGCCTCGAGCAGTTCCTGGATCGGGCCTGTGCCCAGGGCGTCGACCAGGTCCGGGTGGTCCACGGGAAAGGCGAGGGCATTCTCCGGCGTGTGGTGGAGGAGTACCTCCAGGTGTCGCCCTATGCCACGAGCTGGCGACTCGGGACCCAGGGAGAGGGAGACTCCGGGGTCACCATTGTCCGCCTTCGCCCCGGTGCCGAGGACGATTCGGGAAGTCCACCTCTGGCTTCCTGAGCGCCCTCAGGACTCTGTCTAGCACCTTTCATGCCACCTTTCTCGCAGGTTGGTATGGATGGTGCTATACTGGAGAACGAAAAGGCCTGGAGGCCCGTCCCCAATGAGCCAGATGAAGCTATCACAATCGCTCAGTCTGAAGCTCCAGCAGACCCTCCGGCTCACGCCGCAGCTGCAGCTCGCGATGAAGATGCTTCAGCTCAACCAGCTGGAGCTGCAAGACCTCATCAAGGAAGAGGTCGAGAAGAATCCCCTTCTCGAGATCTCCGAGGGTTCAGACGAATCCCCCAAGGAAGGCGGCGACGGTCAGGGCGTGGACGCCTCCGATGCCGCTCCGGCCACCACCGTCGAGACGCCGGCCCAGCAACAAGATAACGAGGAGTTTCAGGACTTCTTCAAGTACCTGATGGACGCTCAGGACAACTATTACACCGAGAGCGTCAACTACTCCGACCCTGACGACGAGAGCAACCTGGAGGAGTACGTCAGCTCCAAGACGTCCCTCACGGAGCACCTGACGACCCAGCTGCGTCTCTCGGGTTGCACGGTCCAGCAGCGCAAGGTCGGCGAGTATCTCATCGGCCTCATCGATCGCAATGGCTACCTCGTCTACGAGGAAGATCAGGTCCGGTCCATCCTTGGCGTCGACAGCGAGGGACTGGCCGAAGTGGTCGACCTCATGCAGAGCTTCGACCCCCCGGGCATCGCGGCCAGGAACCTGAAGGAATGCCTGAAGCTCCAATACATGGCCCTCAGGGACCCGGACCCCTTGGTCGTGACCATCATCGAGGATCATCTGGAGGATCTGGCCAACAACAAGATGCCCCAGATCGCCCGCCGGGAGAGAATCGATATGGAACGGGTCAAGGAGTGCTACGAGGAGATCAAGCGGCTGGACCCGAAGCCGGGACTCCATTACTCGTCCAATGAGAAGACGACCTACGTCACCCCCGATGTCTTCGTCGAGCAGGACGGGGAAGAGATCAAGATCACTCTGAACGAGAAGTATCTCCCCAGCATCCGGATCAACTCCTTCTATCAGTCCATGCTACGGGCAGAGAAGCTGGTGGCGAAGAAGACCATCTCCTTCATCAAGGAGCGCCTCAATGCGGCCCGGTTCATCCTGGAGTCCATCGAGCGCCGGAAGGACACCATCTTCCGCGTGACGAAACGAATCTTCGAGATCCAGGCTCCCTTCCTGGACATGGGCGTCGCCGGACTGAAACCGCTGATCCTGAAGGACGTGGCCGATCACTGTGGCCTCCACGAGAGCACCATCAGCCGGGTCACCAACAACAAGTACGTTCAGACTCCTCGGGGGCTGTTCCAGCTCAAGTTCTTCTTCTCCTCCGGCACCACGAAGGCCAACGGAGAGGAGATATCCAGCAAGCACGTCCACGAAATCATCCGGGACATCGTCTCCAAGGAGGACCCGAAACGGCCTTTCTCGGACTCGAAGATCGTCGAGTTCCTCAAGGGACGAGGCATCGACCTGGCCCGGCGGACCGTGGCAAAGTACCGGGAAGAGCTGAACATTCGTTCTTCCTCGAAGCGAAAGACGTTCTCGTAGTCGTCCGGGTGATGGCCACTCTTCAGGAGGGCTGTCTTGAATCAGGAGTGAGGTAACAATGTCGGGCCATTCGAAATGGGCAACGATCAAGCACAAGAAAGCCGCCACCGATGCCAAGCGCGGCAAGGCCTTCTCGAAGATCATCCGGGAACTCACGGTTGCCGCCAAGAACGGCGGCGGCGATGAGACCATGAACGCCAGACTGAGGGTCGTGGTGGCCAAGGCGAAGGCCATCAACTTGCCCTCCGACACCATGAAGAAGGCGATCATGCGTGGCACCGGCGAGCTGGAAGGGGTCGACTATCAGGAGAAGCTCTACGAGGGCTACGGCCCCGGCGGCGTCGCCATCCTGATCGAGTGTCTGACGGACAACACAAACCGCACATCCGGTGAGTTGCGACACCTCTTGACCCGGAACAATGGACGGATGGGCGATCCAGGCTCCGTGTCCTACCTCTTCACCAGCAAGGGCCTTCTCACCTTCTCGGCGGAAAATACCACGGAGGATCAGCTGATGGAGACCCTTCTGGATGCCGGTGTGGAGGACATCACCTTGGTGGATGACAGCATCTTCGAGGTCACCTGCGAGATGGACGTCTTCTCCGACGTCAAGGCAGCAGCCGAGGCGGCAGGACTCAGCTACGATTCGGCCGAAATGATCAAACTGCCCTCCACGACGGTCAACCTCGAAGGGGACGAGGCGGAGCGAATGATCAAGCTGATGGAGGCCCTGGAAGACCACGACGACACCCAGCAGGTCTACGCCAACTTCGACATCGCCACGGATCAGATGGAAGCCAGCGCCTGACGATGGCGGCCCTCCAATCGGCACCTCCTCAATCCAGATAATCGGGTTCGACCCGGGCCTCTCGATCACCGGGTTCGGGGTCATTCGCGTCCAGTCGGGCCGCCGGCCGGAGTACGTCACTTCCGGCTGCATCCGGACCAACAACAAGCTTCCCATGACTCGGCGCCTGATGAGCATCTATGAGGACAGTGTGGAACTCTTGAAGCGCTACGAACCGGATCAGGCCTCCGTGGAGAGGCTGTTCGTCCGGGCCCACCTGCAGAATGCCCTTTCAGTCGGTCAGGTCCGGGGGGTAATCCTCCTGGCCCTGGGCCAGCAAGACTTGCCCACCGGGGAATATACGGCCATGGAAGTCCGCCAGTCCGTCCTCGGATTCGGCAAGGCCGGCAAAGGCGACGTTCAACGGATGGTCGCCCGCCTGCTCCAGCTGTCGGCCCCTCCACGACCCGACGACGCCGCCGATGCCCTGGCAGTGGCCCTGTGCCACGGGATGCGGCCCGGTGGAACCCGCTGATTGCTACTGAGGCTGGAGGGGGAGAAAAAGAAAAGCCGCCTGGGCGAACCCAGGTGGCTATGAAGATAATGAAGGAGGAGTATGAAACTTGGCTTCATTTACTACCTACGTGAACATCCTCGGAAAGGTTCCCTGTGGACAAATTAAATCATGAATCTCGAAACTTCGTTGGTTCCCCGGGCGGATTCACCCTTCCAGGGTTTCGTGAGAAGCCTGACAGGATGTATAATTTGGTGGCCTGGTAGGACAAACTTGCCTGAATATGACCCGTTTTCGTTCACACAAAGCCGTCCAGGAGTATCTGGCAAACCGCGGCAGGATCACCCTCCTGTTCAGCGGAGTGGTCGTCACCGTCAGCATCCTCCTGTTCTTCTACGTCTGGCAGTTCACTCGCATGGTGGAGATTCAGATAGGGATCCGGGATGTGCGAAAGGCCCGGTCTCGCCTCAACCTCGCACTGGAAGCCATGGAGGTCGAGCGGGCAAAGCTCACTGCCATCGCCCGAATCGACAAGCTCGCCAGAACCCAACTCAACATGGTCCCCCCCTCCCGGGAAAACATCCAGTACCTGACGGAGAACGGGATGGTCGTCGCCCCAGAGGAAGGATCCCCCAAAGAAGTCTCCACAGCCGCCACCCTCGAGGCGGACCTCAGACGAGCCCGGGAACGGCAGAGCGCCGCCCAGCCACCGCCCGTCGACCCCCTGAACGAAAGCCAGATTCACGACGCCATCTACCGCTACTAGTGTGGTGGTCCGCTGTTTCCTTTACATATGATGCCTGTCCATAAAACCGTTCGCCCCACTATGGATGCCCGCATCCAGGACGACTGAATGGCCGAGTTTTCCCGATCCGTTCGTCCTGAGCCTGTCGAAGCATGTC
>JAJFLN010000422.1 GCA_021772705.1 Candidatus Cloacimonadota bacterium
CGGGGATTCCTGCGAGATGAAGACCCCCTGGTCCGGGCCGAGGCCGTCTCCTACTTCATCCGTGTCCAGACCAGCACGGAAGCCCTGTCAGATCTCATAGACAAAGCGGTCACCGATACGAGCCCGGTGGTCATCAAGGCAGCCCTGAATGCCTTGCCTCCCCACCGCCTCCCCCACGAATACGAACTGGCCCGTGCTCTGGTCTCCCACGGCGAAGCCAGCGTTCGATGCGCGGCACTGCGAGTCCTCGGACAGGCCCTGACGCTGAACGAATCGGAGCGATTCGATCTACTCGAGACGGCCCTGTATGAGCCCTCGGCCGCTGCCCGGGAAGTGGCTGTCGAGGGGCTGGGCCGGCTCGGATCCGATGCTGCGGCTCGCGCCTGCGTCCACGTTCTGGGGGACCCCATGCCCCGGGTCTCCCGAGCCGCCTCCAGAGCGCTGTCGTCCATGGGTGATGTGGCGCTCCCGGCCATCAAGCTGGGAGCCTTCGACAGGGGGGGCAGCGCTGTCCTTCGACACAACTCCCTGGACCTTCTGAAGGACCGGGAGACGGAGGATGTATTGGAGGAGATCGCCTGGCGAGAGATCCGGGGCGCCTACGAGCTGGTGGCGATCCGGAACATCGTTCGGCCAGACGCCGGCGCCGGTCCTGCGGAGCTCAACTTCTCCAGTGTCTTGACGGAGCGGATCCAGATCCGAGGCATGCTGGCATTCCACGTGGTGACCCTGTTGACCGAACCCGGAGTATTCCCTATCCTGGAGCGGCGAGTCTTGAGTGGAGACGGCCGGCTGATTGCCCTGGCCCTCGAGGCTCTGCTCAACCTGGAGGAGAAGAAGCTCACCCCACACGTGCTATGGCTGCTCGATAACCGGCCCGACGATCTGCGGCTCGATCATGCCCGGAAGACCCTGGGCTATGACACTCAGGATCTGTCCGGAGCTGCGTTCCAGATTTACCGTGAGGGCGATCCCTTCCTCCTCTCCGGCTGGCTCTGGCTGCTGACGGAGCGGGGCGAGTCGGAACTGCTGGAGAGGGCTCCCTCCTTCGATGCCCATCCTCATCCTCTGGTCCGGAGCTGGGCAGAAGGAGTGGAATGCTGACCACCGTCGAGAAGCTGGTTCTACTCCGGGAGGCCCGCCTGCTCAAGGGTCTGCCATCGGAGGAGCTATTCCTGCTGCTCCGGGTCGTGGAAGAGGTGGACCTGGCTGAGGGGCAAGTCCTGTTTGAACAGGGAGACGCCGGCGATCAGATGTACATCGTGGCCTCCGGCGAGATCGGCATCTGGCGAGGCAAGGGAGCCGGCCAGAGAGAGATCGCCGTCATGCGCCGGGGAGAGGTCCTGGGGGAGATGGCCATCTTCAATGACGAGCTCAGGACGGCCACGGCCAAGGCCCGTAGCGGCCCCGTGAGCCTCCTCCGGTTCTTTGGAACAGGCATCACGGACCTGGTCATGGAGCACCCCTCGATTGCTCTGTCATTCCTCAGAGAGATGGCCCAGCGAACCTCCTGGGCCAACATCCGGGCCGAGCAGGCGATCAAGGACCTGAAGTCCGCAATGGGAGAAGGGCCCAAAGACTGACCGGGCAGCTCCCGTCAGGGACTGTCGCTGGCTTTCTTCCCCTTCTCGATGAAGTACCAGTGCCAGAGCAGTACCTGGTCGTAGGCTGCCTTGCCTCGGCTTCGAAACCGGCCCTCTTCGTCATAGATCTCGAAATGGGGAGTGGCTTCGATGGCGTGCTGCCGCGCCACGGGGGAGCCCCAGTCTTCTCCTCCTACGCCAGGCCGGTTGATGTCCACCTTGCGAAGGACGAACTCCGGCGTCTGCCGGACCAGCCGCTCGATCTTGGGTGTCGTGATGCGGCATCCGTGGCAGAAGTCGTTGTAGAACTCGAAGATGGTGATCTTCCCGGCGACCAGGTGGTCCTCCAGGTTCACCTCCTTGCCATGGGAAACGACGGCAACCGGCGGCGGAGGCTCCTCGGGGCGGGCGCTCGGTGCGGCGAGGCTGGACAGGGGAACCAGGCAGAGGGCCAGGGCGGCGGGAATCAGGCGAATCAGGGGGATCATGTCCTCAGAATGTAGCCTCTCCCGGCCGATCGCGCCATCCCGGTAACATGCCGGGCCCCTGATCCGTAGAAGGGTATGTGGACGTGCCGGCCCCGGAGTCAAATGTATCAAGAACCTTGCCAGATGGGATTGTCATGGCCCGGAAGCGTCATTATACTTATGCTGAACAACTTCTGAGCATTTCAAATCAATCATGATGCGCCTCAATCTCATAGTCCGCAGACAGGTCGCTTTGCTGGTTTTGGCCAGCTTTCTCGGCAGTCTCGTGACGCCTGTCATTCAGGCGCAGGACCTGGACATCTATACCGGCGAATCGGGCCGCCGGCCCGCGGAGTACCGGCCCGAGTTCCAGGACGACTACGAGTTCGCCGGTAACGTGGCTGGACGGGTCGCCCTCAAGGAGGACCTCGAAAAGCGCTGGGCCGATGCCGCGGTTCGAAGCAATCAGGCTCGGCAGCGTCTACAGCGGTTGCAGGGAGCCAGACCACCCTCAGGTGTCGACGCCAACGACTGGTACCGCCGCCGGGATGAGGAGGTCAGCCGACTCTCGGACTATCTGAGCCGCAGCGATCGAGCCATCGGCGACTATCGTCGCAGTCTGGGTAACGTCTACGGCCAGCTGGACAAGGACAGAAGCCGCCTGACGGGTGTCACGGACTCGGGGCTAAAGCAGGAGCTTGGCACCCTGATTGGCGTCGGAGGAATGGCCGCTGCCCCCATCTGGGCCCGGCCGACGATGAGTAACCTCTCCGGGTCGATTGGCAGGGCCATCAAGGGCCGCCAGCTCGCCTCCGTCACGAATCGTATCGCCAGCAGTCAGAATCGAAGCGCCGCCCTGGGGCAGAAGCTCAACACTCCGGCCCCGGCTCGCAACAGCTGGCAGGTCGCCGAAGCCAACGGCCGGGTGGTCCTCCGGGGTGCCAACGGTTCGGTCAAGGACCTAGGCTCCGCCACCACCCGCAGCGGCGACGGCTCATCGATTCGAAACGACGCCGCCTTCCGAAAGGGCGAGTACTACAACCAGCTCTACTCGACTCGATCCAACATCGGTCACCAGATTGACAGCCTGAGACATACACGAAGCATGGCCCGGACGGCGAAGCAGCGTGCCGCCATCGACCAGCAGATCACCAAGCTGGAAGGCAAGCAGTCCCAGCTCCAGAAGGATATCGCAGAGTACGATTCCACCAAGAAGCCTGCCGGCAGCACCCTGAAGAACATGGCTGCCAGCGCCGCCAAGTGGGCTGCCTTCTCCGTCGGCATCACCGTCGCCAGCAACGCCATCCAGCAGCTGGCACAGAACAACTGGGATGTCCGGTCCATCGACTGGGGCGCCGCCACAGCCGCTCTCCGCACACCGGAGTTCTGGGGTGGAACGGCAGGCAGCTTCGGCGTGTCCATGCTCGCCAGCGCACTCATACCTGGAGGCGCATTCGTCAAGACCCTGGCCGCCATCGCAGGAGCCGGCATCGGCTGGCAGCTCGGTTCGGGCAACCTGATGCAGACCGACTGGATGGAGCTTGGAGTTACCTCTCTGGGCGCCACCATCGGCAGCCTCATCGGCACGGCCCTCGGCGGCCCCGTCGGTGCCTTCATCGGCGGTGTCGCAGGACACTACGCATCGACCTGGATTCTCGGCAAGGTCCGGGAGTGGCTCGAAGCACCCATCGAGCCCTACGGCCCGAAGGATCGCAGATCCTACCAGAGCGCCGAGGCTCCTCCTGGCGTCTACCGGGATCCCAACCAGACCTCCAGGGGGGACGACACACGTTACAGCGATCCGTCGGCTCTGAAGGAGCGGATGGACCAAGCCTACATGCGGATGATGCAGTACGCCCGGGATCCGAGTCGCCAGATGCAATTTGATCGCAGCCGCAGGGAGTACCTGGGACTCAAGGGCCAGCTGGATCAGATGCGCGCCAGCGGCAAGTACTGACGTCCCTCGTCCCGCCCCGAGTTCCTAGGCAGGTCTCGACAAGAGCCGTGGCAAAGCAAGATATCGAGGCGCTGCTCCTCGAAATCAGGCAGCTGAGAGATGGCCCCTCGACTCCGGAGGCACGGCGACGATTTCAGCAGATCCTGAGCCGAGGCCCCTCCCTCGCCGTGGCCCGGGTCGCGTCGATCATCGCCGCTTCCGGTCAGCGTGACCTGGAGAAACATCTCGTGCCGGCCTTCGACCGATTTTGCCAGAATCCCCTCAAGTCCGACAAGGGCTGTCAGGGGAAGCAAGCCATTGCCCGGGCTTTGCTGGAGCTGGAATCCGCCCAGGGCGGACTCTTCATGACCGGTGTCCGCCATATCCAGATGGAACCGGCATTCGGGAAGCCGGTGGACACGGCCGCCGGATTGCGAGGACTCTGCGCCATGGGCTTGATCACCATGAGCCATCCTGCCGCCTTCGATGAAGCTGCCGATCTGCTGGCCGACAGGGACCCGGAGGCCCGGGAGGGAGCCGCCCGCGCCCTGGGCCACTCCGGTGACGATCGTGCCGCCTCTGTTCTTCGACTGAAGATCCGCGCCGGCGACGAGGAGGAGAGGGTCCTCGACGCCTGCTACCGGGCCCTCTTCTCCGTATCATGGTCGAGCGGAGTCGATCTGGCCGCACGGCAGCTGGAATCCCCTGACGATGAGGTCGCCTGCCGAGCCGCCTTTGCTCTCGGGGAGTCCCGGCGCCTGGAGGCGATCGAGCCGCTTCAAAATGCCTTCGTGACGTCTCGCTCCCGGCAGGTGAGGGCCGCCGCCGCCGGTTCCGTGGCCTGGATCCCCGGGGACGAGGCGTTCAACTGGCTCGTCGAGAGGGTCCGGAGCGAACCGGGCCCTGTTGCCCGGGAACTCCTGACGGCCGTGGCCACCCAGCTCGTCGACGAAGGCCGTCGCTCCGAGCTGGTCCGTATCGCGAGGCGCCGGGAGGATGCGGACCTAACGTCAGCCCTCGTCGCATTCGAGGACCGGGAGCATGTCCCGTAGGGGGTCCCCTGGCCTATTCCGGATCCGTTCGCCCCACTATGGATGCCCGCATCCAAGACGACTGAATGGCCGAGTTTTCCCGATCCGTTCGTCCTGAGCCTGTCGAAGGATGAATGGAGCGGGCGGCCATATCGTCTGAGCTTGTCGAGGGGCCCACAGGCGCTTGCTTCGGCGTTTTGGCCTTGGCCAGTTCGCGC
>JAJFLN010000423.1 GCA_021772705.1 Candidatus Cloacimonadota bacterium
CACCTCACCAGCCTCCGAAGCCTCTTCCGATGGCTCGCCCGCTCCCGCCATATCCCCAGCAACCCGGCGGCGGACCTGGAGCTGCCCAAGGGCGAGTTCCGACTTCCCACCCAGGTGCTCGTCCCCGACCAGGTGGAGGCCATCCTCCAGCTACCAAACCTCACCCCCCCCGGGGCCTCCGCGACCGCGCCATCCTCGAGACCTTCTACTCCGCCGCCATTCGAAGAACCGAGCTCGTCGGCCTCCAGCTCGACGACTGCGACCTCACCCGGCGCATCCTCCAGATCCGCCTCGGCAAAGGCCTCCGCGATCGCCTCGTCCCCATCGGCCCCCGCGCCGCCCGCTGCCTCGACCGCTACCTCCACGAGGCCCGCCCCGGCCTCGCCATCAACTCCCTGGACACCACCCTGTTCCTCTCCGCAACCGGAAGCGCCTTCACCCCAGACAGCCTCTCCAGGCTTGTTCGCCGGTATCTGGAACAAGCCGGCATCACCGCACGAGGCTCCTGCCACCTCTTCCGTCACGCCGCCGCCACTGCCATGCTCGAGCGCGGCTGCGATATCCGGTTCATCCAGGCACTCCTCGGACACGCCAAGCTCTCCACCACTCAGCTCTACACCCACGTCGCCATCGGCAAGCTCCAGCAGATCCACGATCAGACCCATCCCGCCGGCGCCGGCGGAGGAGCAGCCGCCGGACCGGAGCGGCCGGAGCAGGATGAGGACCTGGGCGGGCTCGAGAATGATCCGGAACTCCTCGAGGAGCTGAAGGATCTCGACGGGGATGAAGAGGACCGATAGGATCAACACCGCCATGCCTCGCCCCACCGCCTACCTCGACTCCTCCGTGCCTTCCTTCCTCGTCACTGACAGAACCAGTGATATCGCTCGAGGGTGCCGAGCCATGACTGCAACCTGGTGGAAGACACATCGTCCCTTCGTGGACCTGTTCATCTCCCCTGTCGTGCTCGAGGAGATCGGCCGCGGCAGCCAACCCGCGCAGGCACAGAAGCGGCTCGAGGTTGTGAAGGGCATCCCCATCCTGCCCGTCACAACGGAGATCGAGGAGATCGCGCAGTACTATGTAAGGCAGAAGGTCATGCCGAGTCGGGACACCC
The DNA here is from genome assembly GCA_021772705.1 of Candidatus Cloacimonadota bacterium. Taxonomy (GTDB): domain Bacteria; phylum Muiribacteriota; class UBA6191; order JACPRK01; family JACPRK01; genus OFTM100. Next base: position 1,118 of record JAJFLN010000423.1, read on the forward strand.
GAGACGCCTTCCACGTCGCCATCGCATCGGTCAATGGCCTCGACTACCTGCTGACCTGGAACTTCAATCACCTGGCCAACACCTCCAAACGAAGGCACCTCCAAGTCCTCAACGACCGGCTCGGTCTGCCGCTTCCCATCATCTGTCCACCTCCCGAGCTCCTCGCCCAACCTGCCAAGTAGCCATGTCGAAGAACCCCGTCATCGACGAGATCCGAGAAGCCGCACACAAGCTCGCCAAGAGCTGCGACTACGACGTTCACCGCATCGCCGAGCACTATCGGGAAGTCCAGGAGCAGTACAAAGACCGCATCGTTCACCGGCCCCAGATCAAGCCCCACTTCCCGGAGGACGAGGACACCGAGGACGCCCGGTCGGCCCAGAAGAAGTCCGCCGCTTGAGCTGGACCGTCCCCCAAGCTGTTGGGTACCCGGTCCCGTCTTCCGCTCCTCGAGACAGGCTGCGCCTGACCTCGTCGCTGCAGCCGCGCCCGGATTGATCCGCGGCCTCTGGCCGCTCCAGACCCCCGCCCGCCCAGGCCTACGGGGTGGGCCAGGCCCGCGCCGCGGCCCGATTACCGACGGACAGCTGCAAACGACGGTGTTCCTCCAACTGGACGGCAGCCAGCCGGGGCCGTAGAGCGCTTCAGCAATCTGCGGAGGCGAAGGGGACGTTGAAGCAGACGATCCCCTCGGTCACGCCGGTTGCTGTCGCAACCGTCGCGCCCGACCGGGCTGCTCCGCAGCCCTGGGGCTCGCAGCTTAACGCGTCAGCGATTACAGGATTGTGAATAGGGCAAACGATCAGCTCAGCCTGTTCTGCCACCTCTACTTCCGAATCCACCACCCCATTTTCATCGACGTGGATCATCTTGCGGTCAGCTGCACGGCGCCATGAGCCGCCTGGAGGCGGCCTGAGATCCCGCGAAACGCCAGCTGGCGGCGAAGGCTCGCCGTGACTGCTGCACCGCCAGATTATTCGCGGAGCCTGCGACTCCCGGATCAAGACGCGAAGCGCCCCCCGGATCATCGAGGCGGTCTCGACAAGCTCCACCAGCTCCCGGATCACCTCTCAGTCGCAACGCCGGCGACGGACCGGACGTGACAGGCCCCGCGTGAGGCGCCGGAAGTGACCCACCCGGACTGAGGTCTGCCGGCGGACCCGGGAGGACCTCACCCGGGCGCGGGGGAAACTGCCAGGCCGTGGACAGCCCTGCGGCCTGCCCCCAGCCTTTGGACGGCCCGAGCCCTCGCCGCAAGCGGCTCCCGCTCGGCCCGCCCACAGTTCCCTCCCGCGTGATGAGCTTCGCCCCGCCTTGCCCTGGAGGAGGGGGCGTCGGGGCTCGCAGCGGTGCGGCCTTCGGCCGCGATCGGTTGGAGGCAACGACGAGGGACTACTTGCGCGACCTACGGCCTTCGACCTCTGGGTCGCTTCGAGTTGCCAGCAGAGCATCGATCATCTTGAAGACGGCTCTCTGATCGGCTACCGGAAGTTCCTGCAGTTTCTCGAATCGCTTCCGGAGTCGTGCTGCCCGCGGACTCAACTCTTGCCGAACTGGCTTGATGCCCAAGAGCTCGTCTGTGGTCACCTCGAGTGCCGTTGCAAGATCAACGAGGATCGCGCCCGGCGGCTGTGCGTTGTCTTGCTCGTAGTAGGCGACCACTCGATAGGACACACCTGCGGCCTCGCCGAGTTCAGCCTGGGTGAGGCCTCGGTTTCGTCGAAGGCGGGCAAGTCGCTTTCCAAACCCTTTGAGTACGCGCTCTTTCACGGTGGTGTGACAGATCAACTTCAAGGTGTCGCCTCCAAGGGTAAGGGGCTCTCCAGATAATGCTAAGTTCATGGGTTGACGGAAGTTTACCATAATGGTAAGTTTC
>JAJFLN010000424.1 GCA_021772705.1 Candidatus Cloacimonadota bacterium
TGAAGGAGATCGGCAAACGCTTCTACAAGCGAAAGCTGATCGCCCTGATTCCCGGTTTCGGCATCGTCCTCTCAGGGGGCGTCAACTACTACTCCACCCGTGCTCTCGGGGACTACGCCAAGGCCTACTACCAGAAGCGCAACGTCGGAAACGCCGAGGTGGATTCCATCGTCACCGAGATTCAGCACTTCCAGAAGTGTTACCTGCAGGTCATGGTCAACATGGCCAAGGTGGACAAGAAGATCCCCAAGGAGCAGGAGGACCTGTTGAAGGACTCTCTGCTGATGTTCGGGTTCGGTCGCGCCGAGCAGGAGCAGTACTTCAAGGAGCTCTACGAGCTGGAGACCATGAATCCCGTGACCCCCGAGGAGGTCAAGCAGCTCTCGGGTGACGATCGAAAGTACATCTTCAAGCAGGCTGTGGCCATGATGCTCATCGAGGGCAAGCCGACCTTGGCGGAGAAGAGCTATCTCGAAATGCTCAAGAAGCTGTTCGCCCTGGACGCAGACATGGTGGCGGCCCTCCGAGCCGAAGTGGAAGAGGAGCTTGGCGAGGAAGAGGAAGACTGAATCCGGACCGCCAGGGGGCCCTCGTATCACGAAACTTGCAGTGACGTCGCACTATTTCTCCACCCGGCTCGAGGAGACCTTGAGCCCCCTGAGCTTCCCTCTTCAGTACGAGGGCCGTATCTACGACTGGCAATCGGCCGATGGGGTCTTTGCCAGGAACCGGTTCGACTTCGGCTCACGGTTCTTGCTGGAGACCGCCGATCTGCCGGAGTCGGGTCCCGTCCTCGATCTGGGCTGCGGCACCGGGGCCTTGGGCATCCTGTCGGGACTGAACGCTCCGGGGCGTTGGTGCTGCATGGTCGACGTGAACCGCCACGCTCTGCTCTGCGCTCGAAAGAACCTGAATGCCCTGGAGCCCCCCGGGGGGGGAGGACTGGCGCAGGCATCGTTCCTGAGTGCCTTTCGGGACCGGAGCTTCCAGGCCGTGCTCTTCAATCCGCCCATCCGAGTCGGAAAGGCGATCTTGCTAGAAGTCCTGTCCGAGCTGCCCAGAGTGCTTCGGTCAGGTGGATCTCTCCACGCAGTGGTTCGGAGTCAGCAGGGGGCAAAGAGCTATCTGGCCCATCTGGACCGGGTTTTCGAGGGCCGGGCAGAGATCGTGGGCCGCCGCAAGGGCTACCTGATCCTTAGAGCCTGGGCCGCTGATGTCGATGGTGACTCGGTGGGACCTGTTCTTTCGTCCCCCAAATGACTGCCATTCTCGGCTAAAATGTCAGAATAAACTTCCAATGGCAGTTGCCTAGGGGCCTCACGCCTTCACGAGGGGAACGAATCAGGGAATGACCAACCACCAAGAAGAACTGGATCAGGTACTGGCCGAAGAGGATGCCGCCCGGGTCAAGCTGGACGAGATCCTGGGAATCGTCTTCTTCACCGTAGCGATCCTGCTTCTGGCAGGATGGCGCTTCGAACAGAGCGGCGCCATTCACACGGCCTCCATGGCTCTCCTGGGCTCCATCGGGGCCGGGATGTGGTACCTGATCTTCATGTTCGCCCTCTGGGGCGTCAACAAGTTTCGCGGCCGGGCCGTGATCAGCGACTGGATCCAGTTCGCCAGCTGGGTCGCCCTCTTGCCGGTCTTCCTTGGTTTCCTGCAAGGGTTCGATCCGAACAACCGGGAGCTGGGCGGCACCATCGGCTGGACTCTCTATACCCATCTGGAGGATCTGGCCGGCAGCGTGAGCGCCCGGATTCTCCTCACCGGGTTCTGCGCCATCCTGACCGTCATCTGTCTCGACACGCCCCTGACCCAGATCTTTGCCACCGGATATCGTGCCAGCGGACAGGCCACCGGATTGGTCCGGCCTCTGGTGGTCCTGCCCTTCACCTTCCTCTACAGCGTCGTCTACACCTTCCTCTGCTACTTCCACATGATCGTCTTCGTGGTCTTGAAGGATCTGGTCATCGTTTTCGAGATTCTCTATGAGCGGATCATGATGGTGGAGGAGCCGGCCGTCGCCTCGGGACCGGAGTTCACCTCCATGAGCTCCCAGCGGCAACCCCGCACCGCCGATCTGCCCCCTCGCCCCGTACCGCCTCGCCCCCCGGACGAGCCGATCATCAACATCTCCGGAACCGGCGCCGATCAGTCCGATTCCGACGCTGCGCCACCCCGCTCCGAAGTGCCTTCGCCGCAGGAGACCCGGAAGCCGCCATCCGATCAGCAGGGAGAGGCTCTCCTCGCCGGGGGCTTGCAGGAGAACATCGTCGACGACGTCGAGTCCCAGACCGGCAGGGACACAGCCTCCTCGGTCCAGCAGCCTGTCGCGCCTCAGCCAGAGGAAGGAGACATGGGCCTCGTGCTCCGGCCTCAGCGTGCCGACCCCGTGGAGTCCCTTGAGGTGGCGGCTCCGAGTCCTCAGCCGCCAGCCCAGCCCGAGCCCGATGAGCGAGCCACCGACGACGAGGGACCCGTGGAACCGGATCCGGCTCCGGTGGAATCGGCAGAGTCCCCGACCACGTCAGAAGAGGTCTCCGTTGCCGACGACGTTCCCGTGGCCACCATGCCCGACAGCGAGTTTGCCGCCAACCCTCCACCCGGATTGTTCGGGGGCGTTGCCGGAGTGGTTCAGGAAGTGACCGGCGCCGTCACTCGGGCCGTTACGCGGAAGGAGTACACCAAGCCCAGCCCGGACCTCTTCGAGGATCCGCCTGACGATCTGCCCCGGGATGACGAGGCCCGGCTGAGGGCCAACGCAGAGAAGCTGGTGGATACTCTGGCCCAGTTCCGGATCAAGTGTTCTGTCTCGAGGATCACCCAGGGTCCAACGGTGACCCAGTTCGAAGTGAAGCCGGCGCCGGGCGTGAAGATCAGTAACATCGTCAATCTCTCCAACGATATCGCCATGGCTCTGGCCACGCCGGCGATCCGGATCGAAGCGCCCATTCCGGGCCGATCCGCGGTCGGCATCGAGGTGCCCAACGAACATCCGATTCCGGTGATGTTCAAGGAGATCATTACTCACGAGAGCTTCTCGAAGCTCGACTCCCCCCTGGGATTCGTCATCGGCAGGGAGATCACGGGAAAACCGATCGTGGCGGATCTCGCCAGGATGCCTCACCTTCTGGTGGCCGGCGCGACGGGATCTGGGAAGTCGGTCTGCATCAACACCCTGATCTCGAGCATCCTCTACCGGTCCTCGCCGGAGGAGGTGAAGTTCATCCTCATCGACCCCAAGGTCGTCGAGTTGGCTCTCTATGATGGCATCCCCAACTTGATCACGGAAGTGATCACGGATCCCCAGGACGCCACTGCCGCCCTCCGGTGGGCCGTCCTCGAGATGGAGCGGCGTTACCGGTACCTGAGCAAGTTCGCCGCCCGGAACATTCGCGGTTTCAACAGGCGGCTCGAGGCAGGAGAGTTGACCTCACTTGACGGACGGACGCCGCCGCCGGACCAGCCCATGCCCTACATCGTGATCGTCATCGACGAGCTGGCGGACCTGATGATGCTGGCTCGCAAGGAGATCGAGGACGCCATCACACGTCTGGCCCAGATGGCCCGGGCCGTGGGCATCCACCTGGTCCTGGCCACCCAAAGACCCTCGACGAACATCATCACCGGTGTACTCAAGGCCAACCTGCCCTCACGGATCGCGTTCTCCGTCAGCAGCCAGGTCGATTCCAAGGTCATCCTGGATCACGTGGGAGCCGACAAGCTACTGGGCAGCGGCGACATGCTCTACGGTCCCATCGGACAGGCCAAGCCCATCCGGCTTCAGGGAGCATACATCTCGGAGGAAGAGGTGCGACGCCTGGTGGATCACCTGAAGAGCTGCGGCGAACCGGACTACTCCAACATCGTCGAGGAGGTCTTGGAGCCCGACAGCGACCTGGCTGGCGAAGGCATGACCGATGACAAGTTCGCCGACTGCGTCCGGATCGCCATCGACAACGGTGAGGCGTCCACGTCGATGCTCCAGCGGCACTTGAAGATTGGCTACAACCGGGCCGCCCGGATCATGGAGGCCATGGAAGCCCGAGGAATCATCTCAGGCTCCGAAAGCGGGAAACGCCGGAAGGTGCTCATCTCGGAAGCAGAGGCCGAGAAGTTCTTCGAGCCGGCCCTTTGACGAGAACGGACTCCTTGCTCCGAAGTTCGGAGGCGCATGTCCCTCGATGAGTGGCTTTTGCTGCGTGAGACGGGGGGTTACACGGAGATCACAGAGGGCGCGGAGGTCACGGAGGACCTTTTCAATCAACATCTCTGTGTTCTCCGAGAGCTCAGTGATCTCCGTGATCCTCCACGACGGCTGGCCCCCTGCGTGACCTGTCCCCGGAGTCCCGGTTCTCATTGACCCGCCGTGATCCGAAGGTTGGCGGGCCTCCAAGCTACTGGCCATTCGAGAGATTCGGATCTGCTCCTTACGCTGGCGGTGCTCGTCGTAGTAAGTATGGGACTCATGAATCAGAGGACATCAGTTTTGGGCTCTGGGCCGGTGCTTCCGGCCATTGAACTCGAGAACTCTCTGACCCGAAAGCGAGAACGGCTCGAGCCGGCGGTTCCGGGCAGGATCTCAATGTATGTCTGCGGGATGACGGTCTACGACGATTGCCACCTGGGTCATGCCATGTCCGCCGTCTGCTTCGACATGATTCGCCGGTATCTGGAGCACCGGGGATTCCTGGTCGACTACGTGGTGAACTTCACCGACGTGGACGACAAGATCCTCGCTCGGGCTTCCCGGGAAGAGGTCGACTTTCTCACGGTCTCCGAGCGGTTCATCGACAACTACTTCTCGGACATGGACCGGCTGAATGTGAAGCGGGCCACCATCTACCCCCGGGCCACCCGCCACATTCCAGAGATGCTCCGAATGATCGGCGATCTGGTGGACCGGGACATCGCCTATCCCGTCGACGGCGATGTCTACTTCGACGTGACCCGCTTCGATGACTATGGAAAACTCTCGGGGCGCAAGGTGGAGGAGCTGCTCGCCGGGGCGCGGATCGAAGCCGACACCCGTTTGAGGCAGCCGGCGGACTTCGCGCTCTGGAAGGGTGCAAAGGATGGCGAGCCGGGCTGGGAGAGTCCTTGGGGAACGGGGAGACCGGGCTGGCACATCGAATGCTCTGCCATGGCGAGCCGGTATCTGGGCCAGACCTTCGACATCCACGGTGGGGGCCTCGATTTGCTCTTTCCGCATCACGAGAATGAAATCGCCCAGTCCGAAGCCCACGCTGGCGTCCCATTCGCCCGTTACTGGCTCCACAACGGCATTCTCAATTTCAGCGGTTCCAAGATGTCCAAGTCCATCGGCAACGTGCTGGGGATCAAACGGCTCCTGAAGACCCACGATCCCGACGCCATTCGCCTCTACCTGCTGGGCTCCCACTACCGGCAACCCCAGAGCTACGAGGACGGGTCTCTCGAGCGGGCCGGCAAGTCACTAGAACGCTTCGTCAACGTGTTCGACCGAGCCCGGCGCCTGCTTCAGGATTCGCCTCCTGAGGAAAGGGGATCTATCACGGAGTCAGCTCTGACCGACGCTGCAGCCGCCGCGGAGGCCAGGTTTCATCAGTGCATGAGCGACGATTTCAACGCTGCCGGAGCTCTGGGTGGGCTGTTCGAACTGGCCAGTCATCTCAACACCGCCATGCAGGCCGCTGAGAAGGAAGATCCCGGCCCGGAGGGCCGAGCAGGGCTGAATCAGGCTCTGTCGACCCTGTCCTCCCTCCTGGGAGTCCTGGGGCTGAGAGTCGGCTCCGGCGAGTCTCAAGCGGCAGGGGCATCTTCGGAAGCAGACACGTCGTTGATCTCGGCGCTGGTGGACCAGATGATCCAGATGCGGCTCCAGGCAAGGCAGGCCAAGGACTTTAGCCGTGCAGACGAGATCCGGGACCGTCTGGCACGGGTAGGCATCGAACTCAAGGATGCGCCCTCCGGGACAACCTGGACCAGGAGGCCGCCAAGTGCCCAAGATTGATGTCGCAGCTGGGAATCGCTTGTTGTATGGGATCAACCCCGTCGCCGAGTGTCTGCGTGCCGGAGGCCGCATTCAGTCCATTCAGTCCGAGATCGAACCGCGGAATCCGGTTCTGAAGCGGTTGCTGGGCCGTTGCAGGGCCGCCAAGATCCCCATTCAGGAGATGCCTCGGGATCGTCTGCAGCGACTCTGCGGCTCCCGAAATCATCAGGGAGTCGTGGCGACAGCTAACCTGCTGCGCAACGGCAGTCTGCGGGGCATTCTGCAGGACCGGCCTGATGAGCCCCATACGGTTCTGCTGCTGGATCGCATACAGGATCCTCAGAACCTGGGCAACATCTACCGGTCCGCGGAGGCCGCCGGTGTCTCCCTCATCTTCATGCCCGCCAAGGGCGCCACGTCCCACCAGCTCGGGTCCGTCTCTAGCGCCTCCGCCGGAGCCGTGGAACACGTTCCGACCGTGGTCGTTGCAGGATTGAGGGGACCCGCCGACGAGCTACGGGCCAGCGGCTTCGGCATCTTTGGTCTCGAGGCCGAGACGGGACCCTGCTACTGGGACATGAACTTCGGTGGCCGGACGGCGCTGGTCCTCGGCGCCGAGGGCAGCGGCCTGGGGGCCCAGGCTCGCAAGCTCTGTGACCAGACTCTCTCGCTCCCCATGCAAGGAAAGATGGAGTCCCTCAACGTCACCAATGCAGTTGCCGTCACGCTCTACGAAATCCTGCGGCAACGCCGGACTTGAGACGGCTGAATCTGTGCTGCCGCCAGTCCTGATTCGTAGTGATCGGGTTGAAGGCGACTACAGGCGGAGAGGTTGGGCCACGGAGTTCACGGAGACGCAGAGGGCACAGAGGTCCTTTTTCAAACAGGTCTCTCCGCACCTCTGGGGCCTCGTGCTTTCCCTGTCGATTTCCTCGCACGTTCGGATACCCGCGTTTCCCAGACCTCGGAACCCGGCGACTCGAATGACGCAGGATGTTTCCATCCTGCCGTGCATGTTTGGCCGGGACCGAGTATCTTTGGAGCGGAATGGTGACTTGAGCACATGAGCGCTTCTCCTCCAGAGACCATCGAACTCTTCGGCCACGACGAGGCCTCTCACGATCCCCTGGCCAAGGAAGGCTGGGGGTTCGCCGAGACACTCTCGGCCCTAGGCAAGCGCCGGATGGCTGACGAGGAGTTCACCCTTCGTATCCCGGTTCGGCAGAGGAACCTGGGGTTTGTTCATCGGGTCTTCAACCTGGCCCTGAGGCTGGCCGGAGGGTCGTCAGGTGAACTGGTGGACGCCTTCGAGCCTCGCCCCCTGGTGAACTTGCGGACCAATCTGGAGCAGTTCGTGGGCCGGATGCGACGGCTGTCGGAGGGTTCGTCACTCAGCGTGGAGGTGGATGACGACGGGCTCTGGGGGCTTGTGAACCGGGTCCAGGAGCTCGCCGTGACGGAGGTGGAGCCCGAGCTGCTCCGGGTCCTGGGGTTCCTGACGGAAGGGGTCTACATCGGCCCCAGGACGTTTCATCTGGACGTGGCGAACAGCTGCAACGAGAACTGCGCCTACTGCTGGTTCCACTCTCCCTCGAGCGAGGATCGCAGCGATGCGGATCAGTTCGGGCCAGAGTGGAAGCGAACCCACATCGACTACTTCGATGCAGTGAGGATCATCGACGACCTGGAGAGAATGGAGACCCGGGAGGACATCCTGCTCACGGGCAAGGGTGAGCCTCTGACGCACCCGCGGTGCCTCGACATCATCGATTACATCAAGTCGAAGGACATGCACGTCACGCTGTTCTCCAATGGCATGCTCTTGAATCGCCAGAACCTGGATCGGATGCACGCCGCCGGGCTGGACATGCTCTACGTTTCCTTGTCCTCAGCAAGCTACGGATCCTACGAGGCGCTTCATCCGGGCCACGAGGGCGCCGAGCTTGATGTGGTGAGGCAGAACCTGGAGTACTTGCGAGAGTTGAAACAGAAGTCCGGTTCTCAGTTGCCCAGGGTGGTTATGGTCGATGTGGTGAACCACGAGAACGCCAGTGAGCTGGCTGAATTCGCTCGCCTAGCCGTGGAAGTGAAGGCCCAGTTCCTGCGGTATCAACTGATTCACGTTCAGTACTACAACAAGAAGCTGATGCTCACCGCCGAGGACATTGAGGCTGTCCGGAAGGGGCTGGACGAAGCCCGTGCTCTGGCTGAACCGGCCGGTATCCAGATCATGGACAACATCGACCTGCAGCTCCGGAGTCTGGATCCCGCCACGGGCTCCTGGGGCCGCAACGAGTTGCCCGTCGAGGGTTGCCTTGCGGGATGGTATTTCTCCCGTTCCTGGGCTGACGGAAACGTGAGCTTCTGCTGCAGCCCCAAGCCGATAGCCCGGGTCCAGGACGTGGGCTTCGAACAGCTCTGGAAAGGCGCCACCTATGGTTACTACCGGAGCGCGGGGAAGAGGCTGGAGCAGAACAAGAAGGTCGAGTTCAGTGACGGAACCAAACTCCTGAACTCCCACTGCTACAGCTGTCCAAACTACGAGGGCCTGGCCCATGCCAGGAAGTGTCTGGAGTTCTACGAGCTGGGCCCGTGGCTCGCTCGCTAGAGGGTCTCAGTCTGTCCAGTCCGAGACCAGGGAGGCCTGAAGCCGCTGGAGCGCTTTGTCATGGGCCTTGAGCTGATCCAGATGCTGCTTCATCTGTCCGTCGTCGGGTCCTTCACCCCTGCAGAAACCATCGGCGGCCTGCACCAGCTGGGTGGAGGATGCGATCACTTCGGCCAGTGTCGTCTCGAGTGCCGAGGCCTGGCCTGCGGGAGACTGGGTCTTCAACACGTCTTCGATACGGCGGGTCAACTCGGCCTTTGTGATCGGCTTTGTCAGAAAATCGGAGATCTTCATCTTCACGCCGGAGCGGAAGCTATCGAGGGTGGGGCGCCCCGTCAGGACGACGACGGGCAGCGTGGGGTACTTCTCGGCCAGGGTCTCGAAGAAGGTCTGGCCATCCATCTCGGGCATGTCGAGATCGGTCAAGACGAGGTCGTAGGTTCTCTCTTTCACGTAGTCGAGGGCTTCGATGGCCGTGGCGGCACAATCCACCAGTAGATTCAAGTTCCGGACCAGGGTCCGGCGAGCCAGCAGACGCTGGTCCAGATCGTCGTCGACAACGAGTACGCGCTTCTTGAGAGTCATTTCAGTGCTCCTCCTCCCAGCATCATGCAACACCCGCGGGCCGGGAGTCCAAGCAGGAGACTTCCGGCGGGTGCATGTCCCGTAGGGGGTCCCCTCCACCGTTCGCCCCCCTATGGATGCGGGCCGCCAAAGTGGG
>JAJFLN010000425.1 GCA_021772705.1 Candidatus Cloacimonadota bacterium
CTGAGCCTGTCGAAGGATGAATGGAGCGGGCGGCCATATCGTCTGAGCCTGTCGAAGCATGTCCTGAGCCACGCCGAAGGGGATGAATGGAGCGGGCGGCCATATCGTCTGAGTCACTCACCGGCGGCTCGCCGTCCCCATATGGATGACACAGCTGCTGGCAGCTCATGAAGGAGACAGGTGCGCGTGGGACTCGACTCAGAGATCACTGAGTTCACAGGGGCACAGAGGATTCTTGATGGGGCTGGCATGCTGCAGTGATCAGGAGGGCGAAATGCGGGGCATTTTCCAAAAGAGACCTCTGTGATCTCCGTGAGCTCTGTGACCTCTGTGTTACCCACAATCGGGCATGCAGGTGAATACGGATCGATCAGCACATTCAAAGCTGTTTCTTTGTAGCTTGTCGAGGGGCCTCTGCCGCTCCAACACTGGCCCTCCCCTGAGCCTGTCGAAGGGTCGGGACGAACGGGGATTGGGAGTTTCCGGACGGAAACTAACCTACCGCGCCACTCCCCCCGCGCTGGCCGAACGCTTGCTCTCCCGGCTCTTGTCATCCTCGGTCTCGGCCTGGTCCTTGCAGAAGCACTCCCACTTCATGCTGTAACTGAGTCCCACGGCCAGGGCCACGGGCGCGACCTCGCCGGTCTCGCCGTTCTCGGCGCCGGGAACCTCGACCCACTTCAGGGCCTCCTTCAGGGCATCCTTCAGGCGAATGTCCAGTCTCGGATCCGACTGGGCCTTCAGGATGATGGTGTGCTCCATCTGGGCGAAGCTGGGGGGACGGGCTGAGAGGTCGGCGGTGAAGGAGTCGCTGACCGGAGGGGCATTGATCTCGTCCTTGGCGGCCTGCATGTCCGCATAGAGGCCCGCAGGGTCGGCCACGGCACCGCCCTTGAGGGCGCTCATGAACTCGTTGCCGATCCGGTACCTGTCGATGGTGGTCATGGGTGGCTTGCCGTTGAGCTGAGGGTTGGCGGCCAGATACTGATCGATCTCCTCCGGATCGGCGACCTTGTTGCCGTTGTAATCCGGGATGGCGTTACCGTCGGGAACCTGGTCCTGGTAGGTGTCGGGCTTGCCCCTGGGGAACAGGACGGGTGCGTAGAACTCCTGAGCACCGGTCAAGTCATCGACGTAGTCCACCGGGGAGCCTCCGCTGGAAGCCCCCTTCAAGGCCAGCAGGTCCTTGCCGTTCTTGATCTGGCCCTTGCCGAAGGCGTCGATCAGCTCGTTGAGCTTGTCCAGCTCGGCCTGGGGAATCCCGAAGACCTTGCCCAGGTTGTCGGCGTACTGGGTCCGCTTGCCCAGGCTGGTGTCTTCCATGAGCTGCAGCTCTGCCTGACCCGGGTCCGTGCCGTAGGCGGTCTTGCCCGAGTGGGTGGGCAGATCTTCCGTGTAGCGCTCGATCCAGGCCTTGATGATCTTGCCCAGGTCCTCCGCCGGGTCCAGATTCTGCAGCTTGCCTCCCGCGGCCGTGTCGACGATCTGCTCCAGGTCGGCCTGGGGAATGTCGAGGCTGTCCTTGGGAATCAGGTCCTTCGGCAGGTCGCCCTTGGCGAAGGTATCCTTGACGAGCTTGTTGGACCCGTAGTTGAGGACGAACTTCTTGTTCTGGCTCTTGAGCAGGTCCTGCATGAACTTCCGGTCCGGGTTGATCGTGGCATTCTTGGCGAAGTAGTCCGCCGGAAGCGGGTCTGCCGGCATCGTCACGGCGTTGCCCTTGAAGTCGAAGTCGGCGATCTTCCGGACCACGTCACCGGCCCGGACGGTCTGGTAATGCACGCCGTACTTGATGAGGCTCACGTTGGCAGGAGGCGAGCTCTGGAAGTTGCCCTGGTTCCAGACGGCGTAGCGGCCCGGGGAGAGGAAGGGATGGAATGCGAGGTCGGTCCGTGTGCCGTCGTCCGCCGTGGCTGCCGGGGGTGGTGTTCCTGGTTCGGTCTGCTTGTCCATCTTGACCGGGTTGGAGATACCGTCACCATTCGTGTCGTACTCGAAAATGAAGGGCTCCGGCCGGAAGAGGATCTTGGCCGTCAGCAGGGCGGTGGTATCGCCGGTGGAGGGGTCCGGATAGAGCCCACGGGCATAGACGGCGATGTGGTCCAAGGTGGCCTTCACCGGGTCGATCGAGTTGCCGGCGCCGGGGGCGCCTGCCTTGGCCATGAAGGACTGACTCACGTGCTCCACCAGGGTGACGGTGAACTTGCCGTCTCCGTAGTTGCCCGTCAGCTCTGCCCAGCCGAGTCCGCCGATCTGGGAAACGCCATCCCTGACGATGGGGCCGTAAACCTTGTCGCCCCATTCGGCCGGGATCTGGCCGACCTGTCCCGCTGGCCGGCCCATGCCGGACCTGGCAGCTTCGATGAAGTCCTTCAGGATGAACCGGCTGAAGAAGGGAGCCTTCATGAGCTCCTTGACGGCGTGGTTCATGCCCGCTTCGGCGACGTAGAACGCGCTCTTCTTGTTGTAGGTCCGATCCAGTTGCCGATTGGCCTGCATCGAACGCTGCACCATGGAGCCCACCATGACCGAGGCGAGGATGACGCCCATGAGTACGATCGGCACGGCCATACCCTTCGTCGCATGTCTCGGGAATCTCTTCATCTAGGAGGACCTGCCCTTTCCTGTGATTCGGCCAAGGTCATCGCCTCGGCTGTCCGACTGTCTTGTAATGATGACCCGGGTCACACCGGGGAAGTTAGAAGAAGGCATCCGCGGGGATTTGATGCCTGTCCACACAACCGTTCGCCCCACTATGGATGCCCGCATCCAGGACGACTGAATGGCCGAGTTTTCCCGATCCGTTCGTCCTGAGCCTGTCGAAGCATGTCCTGAGCTACGCCGAAGGGGATGAATGGAGCGGGCGGCCATATCGTCTGA
>JAJFLN010000426.1 GCA_021772705.1 Candidatus Cloacimonadota bacterium
CTGAGCCTGTCGAAGCATGTCCTGAGCTACGCCGAAGGGGATGAATGGAGCGGGCGGCCATATCGTCTGAGCCATCTGTCGAAGCATGTCCTGAGCGACGTCGAAGGGGATAAACGGAGCGGGCGGCCATATCGTCTGACCCTTCGGCAAGCTCAGGAGAGGGGCCTCTGCCGCTCCAACGCGGGCCCTCCCCTGAGCTTGCCGAAGGGTCGGGCCGAACGGATCGGGAGTTTCCGGACGGAAACTAGCTTGTCGAGGGGCCGCCCAACCACGGTCTTTCGGCGCAGCTACAGGACATGCCTTCGAGACGCCTGCTCCGCTATGCCACTGGGAAGGTCAGCCCGAGAGGCGATCCGGCCGGTCCTGCGGGCCATTATGGTCTGCAACTTCTTGGCCTCGCCGCACGTAAGATGGATCCTTGGCACTTTGCTGTCAACGCATCGTGTTGGCCCATTGACATGGGGCAGGGCACCCTTATAATCCTATTCCACTTCACTTCGAGACACTCCGTCTTGCGTATCCACTCTGGCAGGAGGCAACCGTGAATTTCGCCACCCGCATCCTAGCAACCGCCACGGTCGTTGCTATTACCGGAACGTCGGCCATGGCCGGCACGATTCCAGCCAGTCTTCAGAAGGCCCTTGATGGCACTTCTGGACTGGGGAAGATCCGCGTTATCGTCCAGATGAAGGACGCTGACCTGCAGGTCTTCGACGCCACCATGTCCGTGGGAGTTCCTTCTGTCAGGACCTCTCGCATCAAGGCGATGCGTAAGAACGCTACCCAGAGCCAGAAGAATCTTCTGGCGGATCTGAAGCCGCTCAACGTCATGAATTCCATCGGCGGCTCGGCGGACATGAAGTCTCTCTGGCTGGCAAATGCGGTGGTGCTCAACGCCGACCGGGCCACCGTGGAGGAGCTTCTTAGCCGTCCCGATGTGGCCGGTGTCTATTTCAACGAGATGATCCCCCGGCCGAAGTTCGAGCGCTCACCCATCAAGGCCACTCCGGGCAAGTTCACCTGGGGTTTGCAGCGGATCCAGCTCCCCGAAGTCGCCCGTCTCTACGGTCTGACTGGTGAGGGCGTCCGGGTCGGCCACCTCGATACGGGTGTTGCCGGCGAGCATGCCGACCTGGCGGGAAAGGTCATTGCCTTCAAGGACTTCAGCCCCAACAAGAAGGCCGAGCCCTACGACGATGGAGGCCACGGAACGCACACGGCCGGAACCATCGCCGGAGGAAGCGCCTCGGGCAAGCAGATCGGCGTTGCTCCCAATGCCCAGCTCATCTCGGGCAAGATCTTCGGAGAGGCCGGCGCCTCCCTGGAGGGCATCCTGGGCGCCATGGAGTGGGTCGTGGACCCCGATGGTGACCCCGAGACCGCCGATGGCGCACAGATCGTGTCCAACTCCTGGGGCAGTGACAACTCCCAGAGCCGTGTCTTCTGGAACGCCGTCAAGAAGTGGGTCGACCTGGGCGTCTTCCCCTCCTTCGCAGGCGGCAACAACGGCCCCAACACGGTGGGGACCCCCGGTGGCTTCCCCCACAGCTTCGCCGTTGGCTCCACGGACCCTGACGATGCGATCAGCGGCTTCTCGAGCCGGGGCCCGGTCAAGTGGGACGGCGTGGAGCACATCAAGCCTGACATCGCAGCCCCGGGCTCAGGAGTCCTCTCGGCCTGGCACACGGGCAACGGCTACTCGGCCATCCAGGGCACCAGCATGGCTTGCCCCCACGTCAGCGGCGTCATCGCCCTGATGCTCGAGGCCAACCCGAACCTGACCATCGATCGAATCCGGGAAATCCTGGAATCGAGCGCCGAGGACAAGGGCGCCGAGGGCAAGGACAATCTCTACGGCGCCGGAATCATGAATGCCTGGGCCGCCGTGGCGCAGGTTGTTCCCAGCGGAAAGATCTCCGGTACTCTCAAGAACGCTGACGGCGAGGCCGTCGAGGGCCAGATTTACCTGGCCGACAAGGATGTCCGGGTCCAGACCGATGACCAGGGCAACTTCAGCCTCACCGTGCCTCAGGGTAACTACTCCGTACAGGTCACGGCCTTCGGATACAAGGTTCAGGACCTGGAACTGCAGGTCAACGCAGGCGAGTCCACGGACAAGACCTTCACCGTCGAGAGGGCCGAGCAAGGCCAGCTGGCCGGCCGGGTCATCGACACCGACGGCAAGCCGCTGCAGGCCAACATCTCTTTCCCCGGGACCACCCTTTCGGCCACCGATACTTCGCCGGAAGACGGCTCCTTCGAGGTCAACGTTCCTCGAGGCCAGTACACCATGGTGGTGAAGAGCCTGGGTTACGAGCCCAAGGTGTTCAACAGCCTCCTGGTGGGTGCTCAGACCGAGGGTCTGGAGATCGTGCTCGAGGACCTGCCTGATCTGCTCGTCGTCGATGATGACCACTATGACAGGCTGGAGTCCTACTTCACGGCATCCCTGGATCGCGCTCAGACCGACCACTCTGTCTGGGACACCCGAGCTGCTGGGCCGGTCCCGGCTGACGTGTTGATCCAGTACCCAGTGATCATCTGGCACACGGGATTCGACTACCAGACTACTTTCACGGCAGAGGAGCAGACAGCCGTCAAGGCCTACCTGGAGAGCGGAGGACGGATGTTCCTCAGCGGCCAGCTGGTAGGCGTCAACCTCAGGACCCAGTCCTTCTTCGGCGATGTGTTCCACGCCAAGTTCGTCACCATCATCCGCAGAAACGCCAGCACGCCAGTGCCTCCCGTGGTCGGCGTCGCTGGAGACCCGGTCACCGATGGTGTGCGGCTGGACATCAATGGCGACGGCACGCAGGACAACCAGAACTACCCGAGCATCCTGCAGGCCGCCGACGACAAGGCCAAGATCTCCCTCAACTACGAAGGCGAATCCCGAGGTGGAGCCGCTCTGACCATCGACGATGGTACGAGCCGGATCTTCTACACCGGATTCGGTCTCGAGGGAATCCAGGACGACGCAAGCCGGGACGCTTTCATGAAGAAGATCCTGGACTACCTGATGCCTACTCCCGAGGACTCCCTCGCCCGGATCGAGGCCATCGACAGAACTCGATCAGAGCTGCTGGCCGCGGGCAGCGAGCAGGCCAGTGAGTACTTCGACTTCGAGGAGTTCTTCGTCCAGCGGGCCGCCCGGGTCCTTGCTGACGTGGACGGTGCCGAGGACCTCATCCAGAAGTATCAGGTTCAGAGCAGGGCATCGGAGGCCATCACCG
>JAJFLN010000427.1 GCA_021772705.1 Candidatus Cloacimonadota bacterium
ACGCCGAGCCACACCGGCACCGGCTACTTCGAGACATCCCCTTCGTCTACGTGGCCAAGTACTCGGAGTATCCCTCCGTCGCTGTCAAAGAGGCCTCCTGGCTCTACGACAGCGACGAGTACGTCGTCCGCCACATTCGAGTCGAGGAGGGGAGTCGGGACGAGTGGCAGGTCACCATCCTGGAGCAAGGCGGCATGATTGGCAAGGTCTTCATGGAGCCCGGCCAAACGCCCCACACTCTCAAGAAGTTCCGCGTCGTCGGCACCAACAACGTGGTCCTCTCCTTCGTCCGGCCCGGCTACTGATTTAGGACCCGCGGCAGTCTCTTCCGTAGAGGACGGTCATCTCCTCCAGGCGGGAGATCGTCTCCTGGCTGACCTGATCGTGGCCAACCCTCCAGTCCCAGTTGCCGCAGGCGATGCTTGGCTGGTTCATGCGAGCCTCCGTCCCCAGGTCGAGGAGGTCCTGCATGGGGATGATCGCGATGCAGGCGACGGACCGCATGGCCTGCCGGATCAGCTCCCAGACCACATCGGAGTCATCCACGCCCAGGTATCGCTGGACGTGGGCCTGGACCTCTTGGGGCTGAGAGTCGTACCAGCCCCGGGTGGTGTCATTGTCGTGGGTGCCGGTGTAAACGACGGACTCCCGGTCGAAGTTATGGGGGAGGAACTCGTTGAGCGCCCCGGAGCCGAACCCGAACTGAATCACCTTCATCCCCGGGAAGCCGCACCCGTCCTTCAGAGCCCGAACCTCGGGGGTGATGACACCCAGGTCCTCGGCGATGATCGGGAGGGTGCCGAGACGGGCCTCCACAGTCCGGAAGAGCTCCTTGCCGGGCACCTTGACCCACTCGCCCTTCACGGCCGTCTCCTCTCCCCCGTCGACCTCCCAGGCCGCTTCGAAGCCCCGGAAGTGATCGATCCTCAAGATGTCGACCATAGCGAATGAGGCCTTGAACCGGCGTACCCACCAGCTGTACTTCTGGTCGTCCATCACATTCCAGCGATAGATCGGATTGCCCCAGAGCTGGCCCGTCACGCTGAAGTAATCCGGCGGTACGCCTGCCACCTTCAAGGCCTTCCCGTCGTCACCGATGTGGAACAGCTCCCGGTTCGCCCAGACATCGGCGCTGTCCAGGCCGACGAAGATCGGCATATCTCCGATGATCTTGATGCCCCGGCTATTGGCGTAGCCTCTCAGCTCGCGCCATTGGCTCCAGAACAGGAACTGGTAGTACTTCTGAGACCAGATATCCTCCGCCAGCTGCTGTTCCCATCTCCCGACGCCCTCCCCCGAGGGATTGGCGATGCCGGGCTCCCACTCGCTCCAGGTCTTCCCTCCGTGGTGATCCTTCAGGGCCTTGAACAGGGCGTAGTGATCCAGCCAGTAGTGCTGGTCCCGGCAGAAGTTCTCCATCCTCTGCTTCGTGCCGCCGTCCCCGTGCTGCTGGAAGTGATGGAAGCTCGACTTCAACAGGCCCATCTTCCACTCGATCACAGGGCCATAGTCGACCCGATCTTCCGGGAACTCCGGCACCTGGTCCAGCGCCCCGTCGGGAAGCAGCCCCTGGCCAGCCAGCACGTCGGGGCTGATCAGCAGGGGATTGCCAGCGCAGCTCGACAGACACTGGTAGGGCGAGTCGCCGAAGCTCGTGGGGCCCAGCGGCATCACCTGCCAGAGCGACTGGGCCGCCGAGGCCATCACATCGATGAACTGGTAAGCAGAAATGCCGAGATCGCCGATGCCGTATCGGCCCGGCAGGGAGGTGGGGTGCAGCAGAACGCCGCTGGAGCGTGGGAATCTCATGCCCCGATCTTACCAAGCTGACCCAGCAGAGAACAGCTCTCAGTCACCCCTCTTCGGACGCGAGTTGGCTCCGAAACCTCAGTCTGGCCCTGTGTCCGCCTCCGGGAGCCGAGGCCGGAGTGCGCCTGTTGGGCTGGGGCCGGGCAACTCGATACCCTGCCGGGCAAGGCGGTCGGCTAATCCAGCCTTCTCACCGCAGGCCTCATGCCGTCCGACGACCTTGCCCACATCATCGTGCCCCTCCTGGACGAAGCGATAGAGGTCGGTCAGCGCGACTCCATCGGTCCCGAAACCCTTCACTTCCGTGATCCTCGTGATCCGCCGGGAGTTGTCCTCCAGACGGTCGGCCTGGACAATCAGGTCCAGGGCGCCGGCGATCTGCCGCTGTACCGCCGGTAGGGGCAGGGCGAAGCCGGCCATCATGACCATCATCTCGAGCCGGCCGATCAGGTCCTGGGGCGAGTTGGAGTGGGCAGTGGTCATGCTCCCGTCGTGTCCCGTGTTCATTGCCTGGAGCATGTCCAGGGCCTCACCGCCTCGGCATTCGCCGACGACGATCCTGTCGGGCCGCATTCGCAGGGAGTTCCGCACCAGATCCCGGATCGTTACTTCTCCCACGCCCTCCATGTTCGCCGATCGGGCCTCGAGACGAACCCGGTTGGGATGGCTGATCTGCAGCTCCGCCGTGTCCTCGATGGTCAGGATTCTCTCCCGATCAGGAACCCGGGCCGTCAGGGCGTTCAGAAGGGTGGTCTTGCCAGTGCCCGTCCCTCCCGAGACGATGAGGTTGAGCCGGCCCTGGACACATCCATCCAGGAACATGGCCATCTCCTGCGACATGGCGCCGAGCTTGACCAGGTCCATGATTCCCAGCGGCGAATCGGAGAACTTCCGGATCGTCACCGCCGGACCCTCGACGGCCAGGGGAGGAATGACCGCGTTCAGCCGAGAGCCATCGGGAAGCCGGGCGTCGACCATGGGGGACGTGAAGTCAATTCGCCGACCCAGGGGGGCCAGTATCCGGTTGAGGATGTTCATCAGCTGCCCTTCTGAGCGGAACAGAGGTCCCACGTCCTGGATCGAGCCGTCCTGCTCCAGGAACGTCGCGTCCAGACCATTGATCATGATCTCCTTCACGGAGGGGTCCTTCAGCAGCCTCTCCAGCGGTCCCAGTCCGACATGCAGGTCGATCACCTGTGCGATCAGCTGCTCCGGATGCTGCCGCACCCTGGCGAGCTCGGACCTGACGTCGGCCTCTTGGCCCTCGAACCGGCTCTCGTCCAGGCTGGCGACGGACCGCCGCAGCCAGGTCATCAGCTTCTCCCGATCTTCAAAGCCCTCTTCACCAGCCTGCTCGGCGTAGAGACTCAGGACCTCCTGAAAATGATCCATGAGAAAGTCAGGGAACTCGTGTTCCTCGCCGAAGTGCCTCATCTTCGACGGAGCTGGTGCGGTCTTTCCGGGCTTGTTCATCAAGGCAGTGACCTCCCATCCGCTTGATCGGGGACTCGGGACTCCTATACTCTCGCCAGGTGACCCGACGGTCCCGAACAGCCTGTTCAGGCTATCACGAGACCGCCAGACTGGAGCCGCCCTTGTCGAATCCTATCCGCATCGTCCTTGTTGACGATGAGGACACAATTCTCGATCTGTTCCGCAGGAGCCTCGAGAAGGCCTCCGACATCCAGGTAGTCGGAGTCGGCCGGAACGGACGTGAGGCGATCCAGCTCGTCAATTCCCTCAGGCCCGACGTCATCTTCCTGGACATCAACATGCCCGTGCTGAACGGGCTCGAAGCTGCCGCCCGCATCGCCAGCCGGTTTCCCCGCACCGCCATCGCCATCCTCACGGCAGAGCAGTCCCGGGAGTTCATGCAGCAGGCCATCCGCATCGGCGTCAGGGATTACCTGGACAAGCTGATGCTCCGCCCCGGCGACATCCCCGATGCGGTACGAAGGATTCACCAGTCCCGTCCGTTCGTAAGCGACGAGACTCCAGATCGGGGTCTGGCCTCGGTCTGGACGTTCTATGGCCCCAAGGGCAATGCGGGGACCACCACCCAGGCCATCAATGCGTCCGTCGAGCTGTCACTGATGGGATACGACGTCCTGCTGGTGGATCTGGATCTGACCCAGGGAGACGTCCAGTTCTACCTCCAGACCGACAGACAGGGGGAAGAGGCTGACGACCACCTGGACATCCTGTCCAACCTGGAAGCCCTCTCCGATCTGGAGGAGGAGCGGATTCGCAACGGACTGCAGTCCTTTCACCCTCAGGGGGATGACCTGCCCGAAGGGGCCCCCGACGAGGGTCTCAAGCTCCGGGTCCTCCCCTGTCCCACCGGATTCCACGAGCCCTCTGAAGCCTGGGTTGAAAACCTGGGCAGCCTGATCGAGCTGCTTTCGACCATGTTCGATTTCATCGTCTTCGATCTCGCCCCCGGACGGATCTTCGAGCGGTCCAGCGCCCTCAGCCTGGACTACAGCGAGCGGATCTTCCTGGTCTCCAATCAAGACATCGCCAGCTTGAAGGCCGTCCACCTCTTCACGCGGTCCCTCTCCAGGACATCCTGCACGGGAGACAAGGTCTCGGTTCTGCTCTCACCGATCTTGAAACACCCGGGGTTCGATGCCCGCAAGTGGTTCGCCGATCTGAAGACTCCCATGGGATCTGTGACGGAGATCCCCTTCGATCCCGCCACAGCCCACAAGGCGGCGTCCAGCGGCTGGCCCTACACCCTGAGCGACAGACAGAGTGAACTGGCGGTCCACTCCATTAACCTGGTTCACAAGGCCCTGAACCAGGAGCCGGTCACGGCCCGGTCCCCAGGTCTATGGAGCCGTTTCCACGACGCACTCAAGGGCGCCATCGGCCGCTAACAGTCCCACTGGCCAGCCCGATTTCCCTCCCCGTTCGTCCCACTATGGATGCCCGCATCCAGGACGACTGAATGGCCGAGTTTTCCCGATCCGTTCGCCCCACTATGGATGCCCGCATCCAGGACGACTGAATGGCCGAGTTTTCCCGATCCGTTCGTCCTGAGCCTGTCGAAGCATGTCCTGAGCTACGCCGAAGGGGATGAATGGAGCGGGCGGCCATATCGTCTGA
>JAJFLN010000428.1 GCA_021772705.1 Candidatus Cloacimonadota bacterium
CCTGTCTCTGCTCCACGGGGCCGGAGCGCTACCCATCCTGGTGACCAACCAGTCCGGCGTAGCCCGCGGCCTCTTCACGGAGCAGACCCTGGACCGGATTCACACACTCCTCCAGGAAACGCTGGAGCACCGGCTCGCAGCCATCTACTACTGCCCCCACCATCCCGATGAGGGAGAAGCCCCCTACCGCCAGAGCTGCCGCTGCCGCAAGCCGAAGCCGGGCATGCTGGAACAGGGGATGGACGACTGGGGCCTGAGTCCTGGAAACTGCTATATGGTGGGCGACCAGGATCTGGATATGGAATGCGGTGACCGGGCAGGAGTGAAGACAGTTCGAGTCCTGAACGGCCGGGAGACAGGGCGGCGTGGCAGGAGGGCGAACCACATCGCCGAGAGTCTCCTGGGAGCCGCTCGTTGGATACTGGCCGACGCGGGTCTCAGGCCGGAGTCGACCCTCCCCGGGCCATCGCAAGGAGGACCGGTTGACTGAAGTGGAGGAGGCGATGACCGCCTGAGGGCCCTCGGCTCATGCGCTGGTATCAGGACAAGATCGTCGATCGGCTGGAGTTCTGCACCCGCTCCAGGAACGCCCGGCAGGAGGGCAGGGCCGTGGTCTTCTCCAACGGCTGCTTCGACATCCTCCACGCCGGACACGTGGACTATCTGGCCCGGGCCCGAGGACTGGGAGATGTCCTGTTCCTGGGCGTCAATGCTGACAGTTCGGTGCGGCTGCTGAAGGGACCCTCCCGGCCCATCGTGCCCGAAGAGCAACGGGCAGCGGTTCTGGCAGCCCTGGAGATGGTCGACTGTGTGACCCTGTTCCAGGAACCCACTCCCCTGGAGTTGATCGAGGCCTCGCGCCCACAGGTTCTGGTGAAGGGCGGGGATTACACCCGGGAGGCCATCGTCGGCGCCGCCGAGGTCGAGAGCTGGGGAGGCCAGGTCCGCGTCCTGCCCCTGGTTCCGGGACTGGGGACGACAGAGATATTGAACAAGATCCTCGCCGGCGACGGAGGCCAGACATGAAGAAGATGATCGCCCTCCTGGTCGTCATGCTCGCCGTGGCGGCATTCGCTCGATACCAGGTCTTCCGGCTCCATGAGATGGAGATCTCCCCCGACTTCTACGAACGGAAGATGCAGCTGGATGACTTCTTCATTCCCGAGGACAGGCTGCCGGCTGGCCACCGGCTGGCGGCCTCCTTGCCGGGAACCCGGGACAACCCCTCCGAACTGGCTCCCTCCGAGCTTCCGGGCCTCTCGGGACGGATGCCCCCCATTCCTGACCCGGAGCTGGCCATCGTGGCGCTGGCCACGGCCTACACCGACGGCCGAGGCGATCCCGTGCTGCTCCTGGCGCTGGAGTATCCCGCCGACGTCGAACCGCCGGACCCGCTGCCGAAGAACTTCAGCCGCGACGGCCAGTTCCTGCTGACCTTCGTCACCTCCAACCCACTGGTCAGGGAAACCTACTCCAACGCCCTCGATGGCCAGCTGGACAAGCTCAGGACCGAGACACGAAAGCTGAAGAAGCTCTCCACCATCGGGAACGTCATCCTGAAGTTGTTCATGGACATCCTGGTCGGGGGATTCGCCTTCCTGCTGGCCCTGTTCCTGGTGAAGTACTTCCTGATCGTGCGCGCCACCGAAGGCTGATCCAGCCGGGTGCAGATTTCTCGTGATCATGCGCTGGAGCAAGCTCCCCTCCGTTCGCCCCGAGCCTGTCGAGGGGCCTGAAGGCGAGGACGAAGATCAGGGGACACACGACTGGACCCGAACTCCGAGAGGTCACCGGACCCAGCAGGTTCGCCTGGCGAGTTCGGGTCCAGTCGTGTGTCCCCTGATCTCGGGATATGTGGTACCAAGGCTGCCGCGTGGCTGCCAAGAGTCGGCCCCAAGCGCCCCTCTGCTCTACACTTCACCGCTCCATCCAACATCTTTGTGTTCTTTGGGATCACCGTGTGCTCCGTGATCCTCAATGGTGACTCCCCTCCTGCATGGCACGCCCCGGGCTTTGGTGATTGTAGTCGCAAACTTCTGGCGGTATCATGTGTAAGGTCACGAAGTTCTCCGTTCATGACCCTCCAGGAGCTGATTCCATGTCCAGTCCATCCGATGGCCGAAATGACGGTCTGAAGAAGACGCTATCCAGCAATCCATCCACTTCCGCTCCATCGACACCTCCCTGGCTCGACAAGCAGGCCATCTCGAAGGACCGGGGAATTGGCCCCACTCCCCCTCGTCCCGTGGCTCCTCGTCCTCCCGCGTCGGGCGACGGACCGACCGGCGGCTGGGGCACGTCTCCCGCAGCGTTAACGCCTGGCTACCCGGGCTCCCTCCCGCCTCTGGAGCGGCAGGCCAGCACGCCAGGCTACCCCGGTTCGCCCCCGGCTTATCCGCCGCCTCCGGCTCCGGTCGCCCCTGTCGCTCCAGCACCGGCGGCACCGGCGGCCTCGGCAGCCCCTCCGGCGGCGGGAGCCGATGGCATCCAGGTCACCATCGAGAGCGAGAAGCCGGAGATGACCACGCCAGTCATCGACGCCATGCGGACCGTCTTCGACCCCGAGATCCCGGTCAACATCTATGACCTGGGCCTCATCTACGGAGTGAAGATCGATCCGGAGGGAGCCGTCGATGTGGTCATGACCCTGACCTCTCCGGCCTGCCCCGAAGCGGTGACGTTGCCCCCGACAGTGGAGCAAGCCATCCGGGACGTGAAGGGCGTCAAGTCCTCCCGTGTCGAGGTCATCTGGGAGCCACCCTGGGATCCGAACCGGATGTCAGAAGCGGCGAAGCTTCAGCTGGGTATGCTCTGACCGGTTTCGAGGTCGTATGATGGGGCTGGTGGGCCGGACTGCGGCGCGATCCGGTTCGGCGTTGAATCGGAGCCACGAGACTGAACCCCACAGGAGAGGGAAATGATCACAAAGGACACCCCGATGGAACAGGTGCTGGCCGAGTATCCGGCGGCACAGCGGGCCCTCTACGTGAAGTACCACATCGGCGGTTGCTCAGGCTGTGGCTTCTCGCCCAAGGACACCCTGGCGGAGGTCTGCGCCCACAACGGTGACCTGCCGGTGGCCGAAGTGATCGACTGGCTCGGCAAGTCGCCCGATCTGGATCGGCAACTGGAAGTCACTCCGACGGAGGTGCGGAAGGCCTTGGCCGACGGCGAGGAGATCCGCCTCCTCGACGTTCGTACTCCCGAGGAGTGGAGCGAGACTCGCATCCCGGAGGCCCGGCTGATCACCGAAGGCCTCGCGGAAGAAATGCTGGACTGGCCCAGGGACACGCCGATCGTACTCCACTGCCGAACTGGCAGGAGGAGCCTCGACTCGGCGGCCTATCTGAAGGGCAAGGGGTTCAGTCAGGTCCGGAGCATGCAAGGCGGCATCACCGCCTGGCCAGGTGATGTGGATAGAACGGTCCGGGATGCCTCCGAGGCGGACCCGGTTGAATCAGGAGGAGAGATGGCGGAAGAGATTCCCCTCGAGGTTTCGGCAACCGAAGTTTCCGAGTTCACCCAGAGCGGAAAGGACTTCAAGCTCCTGGACGTGAGGACGCAGGAGGAGTGGGACATGGCCCACATCGAGGGCGCCACACTCCTGACGGAGGAGAAGACGAAGGAAGTCCTGGAGTGGCCCAGAGATACCCGGATTGTGCTCCATTGCCACCACGGCATGCGAAGCCTGAGCGCCGCCGAGTACTTCAAGCAGCAGGGCTTTACCCAGGTGAGCAGCATGGCCGGCGGCATCGATGCCTGGTCCGTTGACGTGGACACCTCCGTTCCCCGGTACTGAACGGCGCCCCCTGAGGTGGCTTGAACGCCCCCTGAGGTGGCTTGAGCCGGGCCGAGCGGGGATGGAAATGTGAATCTGTAAGGTAGATCGCTAGTGCGGTGGTCCTAACGCTTCCTTCCTTATCCGTTCGTGCCGAGCTTGTCGAGGCACAGAGCGTCGTTTCGCGGACCGGCCCCTCTCCTGAGCTTGCCGAAGGGTCAGACGATATGGCCGCCCGCTCCATTCATCC
>JAJFLN010000429.1 GCA_021772705.1 Candidatus Cloacimonadota bacterium
AGGAGGGGACCCCCTACGGGACATGCACCCCGCCAAACGAGTCCCGGTTGCATGAATCCCTTTCCTGTGCTATCATCTCGGGCTCCATTCGAGCATGCCCTTGACCCTGGAATCGACCTGAAGATCTGGCCTCACGGAACGGCCGGACATTGGGGGAGTACATATCATGGCTTCACTGCATCGTTTTGCCGGCACTCTGCTGGCGGGAATCCTGGTCCTTTCATTCTTCGCTCCCACCCCGGCGCTGGCCGCGGACGGGCAGTTCGGCTCCTGGTATGGAAGTTTCCGCCAGGCCGTGGCCAAGTACGCCCGATGGGCCAACTCGGACTACGAGGAGCAGGTTCGGATGCTCCTGTCGGCCAAGCCCCAGGGAGGCTCGACCTACTGGGAGACGTGGCTCGGGGACTACACGGGTTACCTGGACGATCTGGACCGGGGCGGCGTCATTCCCCAGGTCCTGGGTTACATGGAACGAGGACGGCCGGACATCCGGATGGCTTCCAATGCCTACGTGGTCTGGTTCAACCGCCTGATCCCCATGCTCAAGGAGTACACCCGGTTCAACCGCCAGGATCAGCTTCAGGCGATCCGCCGGATGGCTACCGTCGCACCCCGAGGGGGCAACGGAGCCTACGAACAGTGGCTCGCCACCTACAATCAGTACGTGGAGGAGTACCGCCGCTGGGGCCGGCAGGAGTTCAAGATCGTGCTCGACTTGCTGGTTCAGGTGAAGCCCGGTTCGGCCTACGGCCCCATCCCTGAGTGGCTGCGAGACCCTCACGGCTCGGCAGAGATCGTCGTCCTGGACCCGGAGTACACCGGAAGGTTCATCGACGTGGTCAGGACCGTCCGGGGCAAGCTTGCCTTCGAGGCAGCCCGAGGCAATCAGTGGGCCAGGGAAGCGCTGCACCGGCTGCGTAACGCGGCTCAGTAGCATAGAATTCGAGGACACAGGACGAGACCCGGGCTCCATTGATAGTTCGGGTCTCGTCCTGTGTCCCCGGATTCTTCCCGCGGTGCGTCTCCCGCCTACACCGGGTACCCTTTCTCATGTGACCCCGACCGGTCAGATCCGGCTGTTTCGAGGCAATTCGCACAGGTCTCTTCGATCTTTGGTGACTTTTGTCGATGATTCAGCCGAGAGACTCCGTCAACCTGACCCAGCCTAGGAAGTGGTCGCGGTGAAGTGTTCCAGCTGCGGATTCAAGAACACCGAAGATAACAACAGATTCTGCATCATGTGCGGTCACGCACTCGATGAGAACGCCTCTGGCCCTCCGTCGAGCCCCACGGCCGATGTGGTGGTGGAGTCCGGAGTCCAGCCCGTTGCCGGCTCCGAGGCCCTGACCTCCAGCCAGGAAGATCTGCTGAAGGACCTGGAAGAGCTGGCACTCGACAGCTCTCCCCATCAGAAGATGGACGGGAAGGAAGGGGACGACGACATCGATTCCCTCCTGTCCGGCTTCGACGGTTCCATGTCCCTCTCCGGCGGATCCGCCGGCGGTAAGGCGCCCCAGGTGGGCGGGCTGAGCGACTCCGGCCTCGACAGCCTCCTGGGGGACATGCCCTCACCAGCATCTTCCGGCGAAAAGCCCTCGATCTCCGCTGTCGACGAGGCCGAGCTCGACGAGCTCTTCGGCGCCATCGAGCAGCCAGGGACCAAGGCGCCTGCCCCTCCTGGTGAGTCCGCGGAAGCAGAGGCTTTCACCGACACTGGAATGGACATCCTGCAGTTGGGCAAGTCTTCCTCCAAGACCGATGACGGCCCCGATCTGCCGGCCATGAAGCCCGCGGCCTCCAGCGGCGACGACGACGACCTGGACGACCTCCTGGCAGAAGTCACGCCGAGAGTGGCCGCGCCTTCACAGGAAGAAGAGAAGGACGAGCTGGACGAGCTGCTCGGTGAACTGTCACCCACCTTGCCCTCCCGGCCCCCCCTAAAGGAGCCGCCCCCGGTGGTGGAATCAGAGCCGGTGCCCGATATCGACCAAGCCACCCAGTCCCTGGCCGAGATCGGCGGCGACGATGAGCTCGACTCCCTCCTAAGGGACATCTCGACCTCTCCGGAGAAGTCTTCCGGGGGCGGCATCCCGGAGGCTCCCCTGTCGACTCTCGATTCGCCCGTGGCGGATCTTGCGGGCATTGACGATGACGACATTCCGATGCCGAAGAAGCGGAGCCTGGAGGGCCCGAGTCCCGCAGGCGACGAGACCGGTGACCCGGAGCTGTTCTCTGTTGACGATGACGGCGATGAGGGCCTCTCGGCAGTGGGTGCCGTGGACGAGGGGGACGCCGACCTGGACGACTTCCTGTCGGACCTGGAGTCGACCCCCACATCTCAGGTCGCCACCGATGACAACGACGACGATTTCGAAATGCCCGACTTCGTAGCCGACAGCGCCGATATCCCCGATGACACCGACGAGACCGATGACCTGCTGCCTTCAGCGGATCGGGCTCCCGCATCCGATGCCAGCGACGAGGAGATCAGCGGGATGGTCGCCCGGCTAGGCCAGCGAAGCGAACCGGACCCGGACACCGATAGGGATCTGCTGGACGAGGACGAGGGCAGTACCGAAGCGATCCGGACCTCAGGTCTCGGCATCGACGAGGAAGAGACTGTCGAGGCTCTGATCCGCCAGCTGTCCATCACCACCGACATCGATCGGCGCTACCAGATCGTAAAACGCCTCGGCCGGCTCCTGGACCCCCGGACCATCCCGGACTTCCTGGCCCTCCTGTCGGACTCCAGTCCCGAGATCCGGGAGTGCGCCATCGAGGCCCTGGGCAACCTGGGAGATTCCCGGGCCACGGGCCCCTTGCTGAAATCCCTGGCCGTCGAGAGCCAGAACGTTCGCTACCTCTGCGTCACCAGTCTGGGCAAGATCGGAGACGCTCTCGCCGTGGACCCCCTGATCCGGCTCCTGGATGAGCCTGACGAGGATCTGCGCTACATCGCCGTCGAGGCCTTGGGCGACATCGGCAGCGACCGGGCCGTGAAGCCTCTCATCCAGCTCTCCGGCGTCGCCGATCGGGACATGCGGTACATCATCGCCAGATCCCTGGGCCGCATCGGAAGCGCCGAGGCCATGGGCGTGCTGCTCAAGTTCCTCCGGGACCCCGATCGGGACGTCCGCATCCGGGCCATCCAGGCCCTGGGGACCCTGGGAGATCCGGCCAGCGCCGGACCCCTCCTGGAGTTGCTGGAGGAAGAAGACCGGGTCATCCGCCTGGAGACCGTCCGTGCTCTGGGCCGGATGCGAAGCCAGCAGTCGGTCCCTCACCTGCTGTCTCTGCTCTCCAACATCGATGACGACGAGATCCTGGCCGATGTGGTCACCTCTCTCGGAGCCATCGGGGACGACTCCATCGTCGAGAACCTGATCGAGACCCTGCGTTCCAGCAG
>JAJFLN010000430.1 GCA_021772705.1 Candidatus Cloacimonadota bacterium
CGATAGAGCGAGCCCATGCCCGCATTCGTCTTGGTCCAGATGCAGAGATTCTTTGTCTCGCTATAGATGCCGCGAGCGGCCGATAGCAGTTCCAACATGTGCCGCCAGTCCATGCAGATGAAGTGCAGCGCGCCATCAGTACTGCTTGCAGCGAGATGCCCGAGCGTGGTCTCGAGGAATCCTGTGAACTCGGATTCACTCATCTCGCCTGCCGCCATGGCGAACTCGCGGTGCTTGACAGCGCCGAGGCCGCAGACATGGCCGTCGATCGGCACGTTGTAAGGCGGGTCCGAAAAGACCATCTGCGCCTGTTCGCCGCCCATCAGCCGCTCGAATGTT
Source organism: Candidatus Cloacimonadota bacterium (assembly GCA_021772705.1). Lineage (GTDB taxonomy): Bacteria > Muiribacteriota > UBA6191 > JACPRK01 > JACPRK01 > OFTM100. The sequence continues at coordinate 340 of JAJFLN010000430.1, forward strand.
TCGTGCTTGGTTGCGTCGCCGCAGAGCAGGCGATGGCGGCCGAGCAGCCACAGGTCGCCCGGCGCTGTTACCGGGGTAGTCAAGGGATCGAAGTCTGGAATCTTGTCGCCTTCGTCTTCTGCACCGGGTGCATCGAGACCGTCGATCAGAATGTCGATCTCGGCCGGTTCGAAGCCGATGACGTCCATGTCGAAGTCGAGCTCGATCAGCCCCTGCAGCTCGATCGCCAGGATGTCTTCGTCCCAGCCAGCCAGCTCGGCGAGCCGGTTGTCAGCGATGACATAGGCGCGGATTTCCGTCTCGCTCATGTGTTCGAGCCGGATCGTCGGCACCGTTGCGCGGCCGAGCAGTTTGGCCGCCTCCACGCGGCCATGGCCGGCGATGATCCGGTCCTCGCCATCGACGAGCACCGGGTTGGTCCAGCCGAACCTACTGATGCTGTCAGCGATTTGCTTGATCTGCTTCTTCGAGTGGGTCCTTGCGTTGCGCTCGTGTGGCACGAGCGCGGCGGCTTTGGTTTCAGTTATCTCTAGGTCACGCATGGGTCTTTTCCTCCTCTGCCCGGCGGTTCAGCGGCGCGAACCCCGTATGGATGCCCGCGCCGCCTGAAAGCGATCAGGCTGCTTCTCGGGTTGCTTCAGTTGGCTGCGCTTTGAGGCTGGTGGCGTCTGGCTGGATCTGGCCGAGCATCTGCCGGACCTGCTCGATCGGAGCTTCTTTTGCCCAGACGATCAGATCCCGGCGTTCCGGATCCAGGTTTTGCGTGTCCGCAGCCTTCGCTGCCCGATGTGCGGCTGCGCGTTTCCGAGTTGCTGCGCGTTGTTGTTTGGCAGCTGTTGCCGGATCCTTGGCTTTGGCGATGCGCGCGAGTTCGCGCAGCCGTGAGCTGGAGAGGTCGATGTTTTCCCGGGCCCAACCGGACCAGCTGATCTTGCCGGCCTCACCAGCCTCGACGCGGCCGCGGGCCTCGAGAATGAGCTTTCCGGCGATGATCGCCTGGTCGGCCGATTGTTCGGCGTGCTGCTCGATGCGGCGTGCGACGGTATCGAGGGTCGTCTTGGTATTGGCTTCAATCATGGCAGTCCTCCGTTAGACATTGCTTTACTGATCACACGTAGTAAGATTCCTCTTACATTAAGAAATCGTGTATCAAAGAGGACTAGTATGAGCAAAGAGGATAGCGGCCATATGCGTCGGGTCACCGTCACCCTGCCCCAGGAACTGGTTAACGCCCTCCACGATATTGCCGAGGACGCCCGCGTCTCGGTCAGCGAAGCCGTTCGCGAGGCCCTGAACCACTACCTCTTTACCGAACGCTGGCAGTCGATAGGCGAGGTCGCCCGGAATGCGCTCGAGGCGGGCAAGACCAACCAGGAAGTCCTCGCCATCGTGCAGGCGCAATTCCCCGGTGCCTCGACCAGCTTGGGCTCCGTCAGCTGGTACCGATCGAAGCTGCGGCGGACTGATGCCACGGTGCCGACGGATCGAGAGGCCCGGGAAAGAAGGAGCGCCATTACGTAACGTCGCTCTCCCGGTCACTGTTGGCGTGCAATTATCCTGCTGCAGGATTCTGGCGTCGAAAGACGGACCGGCGCTGGGCAGTTAGGTCCGGGCGATGACCGCCGTTACGTAACGGCGGTGCGGCGGGCCCAATTACCTGGATCACCGCGGCGCCCAGCTGCTGCGCCTGCGCCGATCTTGCCGGCCGCGGCCAGCGCCACCATCTGAGCGCGGAGAGCTAAATCGAAGAGAAACAACTGGAGCAACCCACCGAGGTCTGCGAGAGGGACCCAAGAGCAACAGTCTGTTGGCGCAGTCGAGATCTGGTGACCCCGAAAGGCCGCAACGGGCCAATCCGCTATTGAGAACGAGTGCGCGCTAATACCCATCACGGTCCCGGAACAAAGAGGCTCCACGACGAGGCCGGGTACATTGACGCAAGCGGGCTGGACCGCATTATTCAGACAGCTGAGTCTCGCCGCCGTCGATAATCTTGATGGTGGATCCGGACGGAGCTATGCACTAGTCCTCTTTGAGCCGAACGCCTCGGTCAATGAACTCAACCCCGCCAGCCTCGAATGCATCTCGGCATTTCTGCATAGTCCGAGGAAGGGCGTTGCTCTCGTTCTCAAGTCGAAGGACGGTGTTGTAACTAACGCCAGATCTTTCGGCTAAGACGTGCAAACTCCACTTGAGTGCCGCTCGCGCCATCCTGGACTGCAGGGCTGTTAATCCCATGCGTTTCCCTTTGGTACCCGATCCAGCACTGGAGGCGCTTGACGATGCCCGTTAGCGTCAAAGGAGTGTACTCGGGACCGCTGCGCCTCATTTGCCGTCGGGGCGGCGCCAGCAGCTAGTGAACCTGCAAGTCTGACGCCGACACCTCTGTGTACGAGGTTCTTGCCGGTGGTGAATCTACAAGCGGGCCGAGCGCTGTGATCGCCTCAGACACATGCCGGCTTCGCAAGTGGGCGTCATGGTCGCCCTCGGTTTCCCATTCCTCGAGGATCACGAACTGCTGGGGATCTCCGTCGGACTGAAGAATTGTCCAGCGGTGGCATCCGTCTTCTTGGCGCGTGTGGCCAGCGAGATCCCGTAAGGCCTTTCGGGTTTCTGAAATGGCGTCAGGATTTGCGCGAATCACGCTGATGACGTTGAGCATGAGAATCTCAGTCTCGTGGGCGATGATCCCGAAGTCTCCATTGAGGCGACCGACGCATCAAGGGGCAACGATGGGCCGGCTCAATGCGTTTGCCCCTCAACCTCGATCGACTGCTGTTCATCCACTGCCCGGATAATCCGCTTCCACACCGCCAGCACGTCAAGATCACCGGCCTCAAGCATCGTGTCGGCGCGCATCGTGGCGTGGAAGCCGGCGCCGTCACCGTGCCGCCGGATCAACACGCTTGCTGACTGATAGATTTCCTTGTCGGTCGGCATTAGAGACAATCATGCCTGAGTGTGGTCAGCGAATCTTAAGTGGATTACGGGGATTATTCAGCTCCAGACCGGACGAAGGAGGAAATTGACAGGATGCCCCGTAGAGAAGAGCTAACGCTCCCCCAGCAGGTTTTGATGCTCGACTACAACCCTGGCTACTCCCTTGAGCACCGCGCCCAAGTGCAACCCTACAAGAACCCCGTCGATTGGGGCCGCGTCACCCAAGGCCTCCGCGCCGCCGGAGTCCTTGACTGATGTACGACCAACTCTGGGCCGACGACCCAGTTATGCGTTTGCAGTCAGCCAAAGAACTATCGGAACGCGAAGTCCGCCAGATCCAGGAATTTACCGCGGCTGAGGCGCCCATGCGCCCATGGCCATTCGGCATGGCCACGGTGGCCAACCCGTACATTGTTTTTCTCGGGCCGTCTCCCGGCAATTCCCCGGCCAGCGATGACCCCGACGATGTCCCCCAGGCAATCTCCACGCCAACCGTCGGCCATCCTCACGAACGTATGGATTATAAAGATTCAGCTGGTTATTGGGACGCCATACGCGCCGCGACAAAAATCGCCGTTCGCGCGAAATCACCACAGCTATCCGATCGTGATTGCATTTCTCTCATGGGAAAAATGAACCTTGGCGTTGGCCAGTTCGGCACCGCGACCAAGGAAGTTCTGGAAGACGAGTACCTCCAGTGGACCCCTCGTGTTATCGCTACCAGGCTACGGCCAAAATTCCTCGTCATCGTCGGAATGAAGACCCTTCTGAAGCAAGATAAAGCCTTCCAACGCACAATTGGCCAAGGTTTAGGCGTCGACTTCACAAATCCCGACCTCACCGAACCCTTCACCTACGCCGACAGCAAAGGCAAAACAAAAAAGCTGAACTACCAATTATGGGCCGCGGAGTGGCACAGCGAAGTCAACGTCCGTGCCACGGTCGTTCTTTGGCCCCAGCATCCATCACGGCCCCCGTTCAAGAGCAACCCGACGGCCTGGGAAAACTCAGTCCAACGCCTTATGGAAATGGATTTCGTCCGCGCTCGGCTTTGAGCAACGTCACGCCGTCTCCGCAGTAGACCGTCGATGCTCGGCAAGGTAGCCAAGCGTGGCGTGAGGTGCTGACGTAGCGGCTGCGCTCACCGAATTTCGGATACTGGTTCGCATTGGTCTGACGCTAACCAGCGGCGCCACCCAGAAGCATTCCAATATTCAAGCAAAAAAATCTTAATGAGGATCGTGGTATCCCTGCCTCAGCGTTGACCAAAATTGTGTTGAGAAGAACGGCTCACTTTCATGGAAATCCCTCAATGAAAAGAGCTTTATCAATACTAGGACTCGTTGGCCTCACTAGCTCCGCAGCCTTTGGGAGCAACGATGGAGCCTTGGCACTTGTTCGAGATCGTCTCGGTAATCCAGGATATATCAGCTTCGATCAGGTGACGAAGCAACCGGCCTTCATGAATGGTCAGAAAATTGGTACTTCGACATGCGGCTTTGTATCGACTAACCCCGAAGACGCTAAAAGTCCGATTACTCATCCCAAGCCATTTATCGTGCTCGACGCTCCCGGGATCTTGCCAGAACCGCGTGTGATTTTTGAGAGTGATGCAATGGGTGGTGTAACAAAAAACTTCGCCAAGATTTGCAATCGATAGCCTGCTTGCGACGTTGCGTGCGGAAAACATCGTGAGCAATTAGCTTTTCGTAACTTTGTCTCTTTCTGGACGCGCCTGCACAGCGATGCTCGCTGTTAGCATGCCTAACACCGTATATGGGTGATTACACCGGTTCGCGACCTATGTGTGGCCATTAATCTCTCTCCATAGAGAAACCCTAAAAGTTTTTTGGTCGAACAGATGCGCGGGTTGCAGTTGCACTCCGATTGCTACCGTCTGACCTCCCACCAATCTGGCCACTGCACCTTGTGGGGTGTTCGGGTCGCGCGAACGACCGTTTCCTGCTCATCAACGTTGAGGCGCCGGTCGCCAAGCCGGTCGAGCGCCGCTTCGACGATCCAGGGCTCGAGCGCCATTCGCGCGGTTTCGCGGTAACGGTCAAGTTTTCTTGCCATACGAAGCGGTTGAAGGGCGGAGTTGACGCTCCCAGGTTTGACGAAGACCGTAACCAATGTCCCCGGGCCATCCCCGTCCCGAACCCGCCGGATCGCTCGCGCTTCGTCGATCGCCGTCATCGCCGCGCGAGCGGCCACGCTGTCGCCCTCCAGGCCTTGCTGGGTCACGTTCAACAGGAATGCCTCGGCGGCGGTGACCCGGCGCTCGGCGCCATCTTCTCGGATGGTCACCATCTGGCCAAGCACGGCCTCGTAAGGTGGGTCGTTCCGGCGACCACGAGGACGGCCACGCGGATTGCCACTCTGACCCTTCCGGAAGCGGCTTGGCGCTGGCGTTTTGCGATAGCCTACCGCGTAATCATCAGGTTTTTTTTCGTCGGTCATCCGACCGTACCTCGTGGCCAGCGCAATGCGCCGGCGTCGCAGGTGCAGCGCTTGATCTCTCTCACGTCCTGGTCGGTGAGGCGGCTGCCGCCCCTTCGACGGCTAAGCGCCGCTTGGACCGCCCAGGGCTCGAGCAGCAGGCGTTCGTACTCATTGTCCATACCGTCGCGGTCTACCCACCACGGGTCGTGGCAAGCGATGCCAAGGATGAGCAGCGCCGCATTGGCATTGTCCGGATCAACGGGTTCTGCGAGCAAATCAACCGACCTGTACGTCCGTTTGTCCCGGGCCGCCAGCGCCTTTTCGCGCTTCGCAATCATCTTCAGAACCTCGCGCCGGGCCGAACGATTGCCCGCGATCGCATCCTTAAGGGTCCGATGCTGCAAGGCTTCATCTACCGTCACCTCGCGCGGCACACCGCCCTGCGTCACGGTGAGCCTCTTGTCGATGATCAGATCGAAGGCCGAGCCGGTTTTCTCGGGCTTCGCTTTCTTGGGCCGGCCTTCCGGGTTGCCACTCTTGCCTTTTTGGAACCGGCTGGAGATCGGCGGGCTCTTCGGTCCAACTTTCTTGCTCACCTCTGTGCTCCATCGTCGAGGCGGCGTTCCTTGCCGGCCATCGTTCCTAAGCAGCTCATCCAGGGCCCCGCGCGCGCCACTCTCGTGGATCGAGCCGGCCCGGATTTTTGGTGTTGAGGCGCCACGATGAAACCTACAGGATCCGCCGGGTGCTCCTGTTCCGGGCATAAACACCCCCTGCTCGGTTATTTCCCGAACCCTGATATGTCGAAGAATGGCCCTGTTCCGTTAAAAAACAGGAAAGTGGCGAGAGAGGCCATAAGCTGCTGATATATAGTGGTAATTCAGACGGCCGCGTGCGAAGTCTGCGCTCGCCTCCCTGTTTTAGTGCCTAAACCGTGAAAAATTCCCTGTTAACCCGGCTTCGACCCGAGACGGGTTCGCTCAAGACTGTCTGCACCACCAAACCCAGCCCACGAAAGTCCGGCGCAGGCACCGCGCGGGCTGAGCAGCGGAAAGTTGGCCGGGCAGGTCGCCAAGCAATCGGCGCTGATCACTGACCTTGGTTTCGGGCTGACGGTGTTGCTTTAGTTTCGACGGTCGAGCCCCCCGGCTCACGCGGCTTTTTGCTTTCCGCCCGGCGCCACAAATGCACCCCGGACGCCAA
>JAJFLN010000044.1 GCA_021772705.1 Candidatus Cloacimonadota bacterium
AAATATGCTGTTAGAGCATATATGGCACTGATATCGTATCTACACGGAAAAACACAAAACGCTGAGATGCGGCATGGAAACAGGGTGTCTCATGATCTATGACGCAGTGCGGCGATCAAGATGGGCACGACTGGACCCGAATTCGCCGTCGGTTGCCAGTCAGCACGCGTACCTCAGGAATTCGGGTCCAGTCGTATGTCCCCGGATCCCCCTTGTGTGATCCTCAACGGTGGCTGCTCCCTGCGGCCTACTTCCTCCGCCAGCCCGGCGGCACGGGACCTGTCGGGTAGACGGGGCAATTCGGGTACACTGCCAGCCGAGAGGTCGAATCCCGGTGGGCCGGGTGATCGATCGGTGAGCCGCGAGACCGTCGGCTCCAGAGCCCACTCCCGGACCTGGGCGGCGGGCAGGGCACAGGATGAGACAGAGCATGCATCGATTGCGCCTCAACTCAGGAATACTCGTTCTCGCTCTTCCTCTGGCCGCCGTGTTGCCTGGTGCGGCTTCGGCGACGGAGGAAGCACCGGCGCACTGGAGAGTCGTCCCTGCCCTGGGGCAGCACTTTCAAGAGGCTGGCGTGGAGGGGTCATTCCTGGCCTACTCGGTGGTCAGCGATCGCTGGAGCTGTCACGACGGCATGCGCGGTCGGCGGGGCTTCATCCCGGCTTCGACATTCAAGATCGCCGCAGCCCTTATCGGCCTCGACAGCGGGGTGCTTACAGGGCCCGAGCATCTTTACACCTGGGACGGGGTTGAACGGGAGTTCAAGGCGTGGAACAGGGACCATACCCTGAGCAGCGCCATTCGAGAATCTGCGGCCTGGTACTTTCAGCGGACGGCTCGACAGCTGGGGACCGAGGAGATGGCCCGATATGTGGCGCTTCTTGGCTACGGCAACGGAGATATCTCGGCGGGGCACGATCGGTTCTGGCTCGAAGGTGACATGCGCATCAGCCCGGAGGAACAGATCGGATTCCTTCGCCGTCTCTATCACGGGACGCTGCCCATCTCCAGTGAGGCCCAGAGCACGGTCCGGAATCTGATCCGTCTCGACGAAGGCGCCTCCGCCGTGGCAAAGGGAGGCGGCAGCGGCTGGGTAGCCCGAGGCAAGACGGGACTGGGCCAGCAGGACGGTCGATGGATCGGCTGGCTCGTGGGCTGGGTTGAACAGGCCGGAGATGTGGTGTTCTTCGCCACCAATATTGAGGGAGATCGGCCCGACGCCGCCTTCCGCAAGGTTCGCCATGTCATCACCCGGAAGTGTCTGCGCGACCTGGGTTACCTCGACGGGTCCGCCGGAGGCGTTGACTCCAGCGGCGAAGCCGCCCATCAGCCGGCTGTCTCGACGGGGGACCGGGCCGGAGGGCGACGGGCGGCTCCGGCCAGCATCCAGCCGCCTCGGGCGCCCCGGCGGCCTCACTCGATCACCTTCCACGGTGACTCCCGGGTGGACCACTATTACTGGCTAATGGACAGGGAGAACCGGGACACCATCCCCTACCTGGAGGCCGAGAACGAGTACAAGAGCGCCGTGATGCGCCCGACCCGAGTCCTGCAGGACCGGCTCTTCCATGAAATGGTGGGACGACTGAAGGAGACGGATCTCTCGGTGCCGGTCTTCCACGGCGGCTACTACTATTACGGGCGGACCGAGCGGGGGCAGCAGTACACCCTCTGGTGCCGTAAGAAGGGGAGTCTGGAAGCCCCGGAAGAGGTGCTGCTCGACGAGAACCAGGAGGCCAGGGGGCTCGAGTACTACTCCCTGGGTGACGGCGTTCCGAACCACGATCATCGTCTCTATGGCTGGTCGGAGGACCGGGATGGGAGCGAGCACTATACCCTGAAGTTCAAGAATCTGGAGAGCGGCAAGGTGCTGGACGACATCATCGAGGACACGGACGGCACCATCGTCTGGGCCAGTGACGGTGAGACCCTCTTCTATGTCACCCTGGACGCGACCCAGCGACCCAGCAAGGTCTGGCTGCATCGGCTGGGCACTTCTCGGAGCTCCGATGTACTGGTCTACGAGGAGAAAGATCGGGAGTTCAATCTCTCTGTCAGCCGGACCAAGGACCGGGCATTCATCGTCATCGAGTCCTACGCCTCGACCTCCAGCGAGTCCCGCCTCATTCCGGCCGACCGGCCCACGGAGGAGCCAAGACTCTTCGCCCGCCGCCGCCGGAATGTCGAGTACAGCCTCTATCACCAGGGCTCGGATTTCTACGTACACACCAATGATGGAGCCGTGGAGTTCAAGGTCTACCGAGTGCCTGACGACGCCTGGGGGCGCCGAAACTGGAAGGTTTTCATCCCCCATCGCGCCCGGGTGAAGGTCGACGGACTGGAGGTCTTCGAGAACCACATCGTGGTCTACGAACGGCAGGAGGGCCTGCGCACGATGCGGGTCTTCGATGTCCGGTCCGGCACCTTCCGGGATCTCGACTTTCCGGAGCCCATCTACTCCTACTCCGGTAGCCAGAATCCCGAGTACGGCTCCCGGACTCTGCGGTTCGAGTACACCTCCATGCTGACGCCGGACTCCGTCTACGATGTGGACCTCGAAACGGGGGAACGGGCTCTCAAGAAGCGGAAGCCTGTTCTGGGCGCTTACGATCCCGCCGACTACGAACAGGTTCGGGAGTGGGCGGAGTCCCACGACGGCACCCGGGTACCGATCACTCTCGTTTACCGCCGCGATCTGCCCAGGGACGGCTCGGCGCCCTGCTATCTCACGGGATACGCGGCCTACGGTGAACCCTACGATCCCTACTTCTCCTCGAACCGCATCAGTCTGCTGGATCGGGGGTTCGTCTACGCCATCGCTCACGCCCGAGGCGGGGAAGATCTGGGCCGCCAGTGGTACCTGGACGGAAAGTTCGAGAAGAAGCAGAACAGCTTCCTGGATCTCATCGCCTGCGCCGAGTTCCTGGTGAAGAAGGGTTACACCAGCACCCAGCGCCTGGCCGTCACCGGTGGCAGCGCCGGAGGGCTCCTGGTGGGAGCCGCCATGGCCATGAGGCCTGACGTCTTCGGCCTGGTGGTGGCCGACGTCCCCTTCGTCGACGCCTTGACCACCATGCTGGACCCCACCATTCCTCTCACGGTGCAGGAGTACCAGGAGTGGGGCAACCCCAGGAAGAAGAAGTACTACGAGGCCATCAAGGCCTACGCTCCCTATGACAACGTGGCCCCAGGGGAGTATCCACCGATGCTGATCACTGCCGGTCTGAATGATCCCCGGGTCGGCTACTGGGAGCCGGCCAAGCTGGCCGCCCGTTTGCGCCACAGGAAGAGCGGCGACTCCCTCCTGGTTCTCAAGACCAACATGGGTGCCGGTCACGGAGGCGCCTCGGGTCGCTACGATTATCTGAAAGAGATCGCCTTCGAGTACGCATTCATTCTTCATGTGTTCGGCTTCGACTCCTGAGATCCCGGGAGTGGGGGCTGTGCCTGTGGTCACTGGTGTTCTCCCTGCCCGAGGTGGGGAACCACTTCGTCGTCGGGCCTGCATCTGAGGCCGGTCAGGTGACGCCATTCACTGCGGAGCAGGGGAGCCGCTGTGCTATATTGCCAGTCCTTCTGAGTTTTCGGAGGGAAATAATAAGCTCTAGCGGGGAGAACAGCTGGGTTCGAGATAGCTCGAACAGAGACAAGAACGGACGGCCTGGAGCCGACCGAGGGCGCGAACGGAGAAATCCTGCGCCACGAAGCGAGGGATCGAATTTGAAGTTGAACCAGATTGACCGGACTGTTTTGTGCTGCCTGTCGACCCGTACTCCGAGACGGGTTGTCCTCTCATTGTTCATACTGGCCCTTGCGCTGCTCCTTCCGGGCGGCTCGGCCCTGGCCGACGTGCAGTCGACGGATTTGACGGTGATAACCACCACCGGTGTGGCTCTTCGTCAGGAGATTGGCCAACCCATAGTGGAGCCCCAGGCGCTGACCCTGACCGTATCGGGTGGGACCACGGGCCGCAGCATCGGCAGCGTCGCTCTTTCGTTCCATTCCAGTGGCTTCGTGGCGACGGGGCAGTATGACGTGGTCAGTCCCTCGTTCCCGGTCAGTGTCAGTGCTTCGCAATTGACGTCTCTGGTCTTCAAGGTAACACCGAAGCCAACGGCTGCGGTCTTCGTGCCCATCGAGATCAAGGCGTCAGTGACGGCGACGGACACGGGTACCTCGACCTCCGCGTCGGCGTCCACGACCACCCAGTGGACCGTCTCGCCGGGGAACTCAACCCTGTATGGCCAGCGGGACAACGAATCCCTCATTCAATTGCTCCTCGGCATGAACACTCCCTCCGGCGTAGCCACCGACGGAACGCGCATGTTCGTAGTTGACAAGTCTAACCATCGAGTCTTGATCTACAACACGGTGCCGACTTCCGACCAGGCTGCCGCGGATATCGTCGTGGGCCAGCCCGGGTTCTTCAGTTTCGACTCGAACCATGGTTCGCTCACGGTCAATAACGAGCTCATTCGCACGGCGTCCGGACTGTCATCACCCGAGAGTGTCCTTGTTACTGGAGGGAAGCTGCTGGTCAGCGACACCGGAAACCACCGCATTCTCATCTGGAACACCATTCCCACCAGCCATTTCGCTGCGGCCGACGTAGTTCTGGGACAGGCGGATTTCACGACGGCCCTTTCCAATCGTGGCTCCACCAACGGCACCCCGGGCGCGAACACCCTCTCTTTCCCCACTGGCCTGGCAAGCAATGGAACGAAGCTTTTCGTGGCAGACAGAGGCAACGGCCGAGTCCTTATCTGGAACACGATCCCTACGAGCAACGGCACGGCAGCCGACAACGAGGTGGGGCGGCTCTCCATGACCGACCGGTTCACGCGCATCGTGTCCAACAAGAACATGAGAGCCCCCGAGGGTGTGCTCATTGTCGGGACGAAGATGCTGGTGTCGGACACCGGTAACTCCCGGATCCTCGTCTGGAACACGATTCCAACCTCCGACTACGTGGCCGCCGATCTTGTGATCGGCCAGCCGGACTTCGATTCCCTGTGTATTTCGGGATGCGTCGGTCAGTTCGCTCTCTCAAGTCCCAAGGGCATTGCGACAGCGGGAGACAAGCTGATCGTGGCGGACTACGGCAACAGCCGGGTGCTGATTTACAACTCGTTCCCGACGGCGAATCAACCCAAGGCCGACGTGGTGGTAGGGAAAGTGACTTTCACGGGGAGCGCCACTTCGACAAACAAGAACTTTTCCCAGCCAAGTGCCGTGGCGGTACTGGGAACGAAACTGCTCGTGGCCGACTCGACCAACCACCGGGTCGCGATCTTCAACAGCATTCCCGTATCCAATTTTCCTGAAGTCGAGGTCGAGGCCGGACAGCCCACCAACGCCACGCGTAGTCCCAACTTCGCCGGTGTCACCGCGAGAACCTTTGGCGATCCGAGGGGTCTTGCGAGTGATGGCACCAACCTGGTCGTGGCCGACACTGTCAACAATCGGATCTTGATCCTGAGCAAGGCTCCCACGACCAACCTGACGGATGCCAACGTAGTGCTCGGGCAGACCGATTTCTTTTCCAGGTCCACCGGCTCCAGCGCGAACGGGTCCGCATCGGCGACAAAGCTCAGGTCCCCCCGGGACGTGCACCTCCAGTCCGGAAAGCTCATCGTTGCAGACACGTCAAACAATCGCGTGCTGATCTGGAACACCGTTCCCACTTCGAATGCCGCGCCGGCGGATGTCGTCCTGGGCCAGGTCAATTTCACGGACTGGAATGCGAATCAAGATCCGGACAGGTTCACCAATCCTGCGGGGACCCCGTCCGCCTCGACACTCAGTTTCCCTCAGGGCGTCTTTTATGACGGGACGAAGCTCTTCGTGGCCGACTCCTCAAACAGCCGTGTCCTGATCTGGAACAGTCTTCCCACGTCCAATGCGACGTCGGCCGACGTCGTCGTCGGACACACGGACTTCGCGAGAAACTCGACAGGCCTGCCAACTGACGCGACGTTGAGTACCCCCGCGGCTGTCGTTGCCGCCGGAGGGCGGCTGTTCGTCGCTGATTCCTCCCGGAGTACCGTGTCGATCTGGAACACGATCCCGACCAGCAATGGACAGGCCTCCGACATTCAGCTGAAACTGGACTTCGGCCGTCCCTTCTTTGGCGCCAGTCCAGAAGGGCTTCTCGTCGATGGGACTCGGCTCTTCGTGTCTTCGCGAAATCTTCGCCGTGTGCTCGTCTGGGATTCCCTGCCTACTGCCGACAATCAGCCACCAACGGGAATCATCGGACAGAAGAGGTTCACGGAGACCAACTCCGGCCTTGTTAGCCCACACGCGCTCGACGGACCGGCGGGGATGGTCAAGCTGGGCGACGATCTCTGGATTGCGGATCACGGGCTCGATCGAGTGGGGCGGTACGCGTTGCCTCTCAGGTCCGAGTTGACTTTCAGCCAGAGCGACAGGCTGTACAAGGCGGAGACTTTCGCCGTGACGGCCACCTTCTCGCAGTTGATCTCTCCGACTGCTCCCAAGATCCGGATCTCGGGTCCTTCCGGAGCGAATGTCACCGGTCCGGTCGACATGACAATCGTGGGGGGGCTCGCAGTCGCTTCTCCCCTCGCCTCCAAGACCTGGACCTACAGCCGACAACTGGTCGCGGGAAACGACGGGTTCTTCCAGGTTACCTTCGATGCGACGGACACGTTTGGCAGGGTTCTCCCGTCAGCGCCCTCGGGTAACCGGTTCGAAATCGACACGGTTCCTCCTGACGCACCGGTCCTCACGTTCAGCCGGGGACCGGCCTTCATCGCCAGTGGCCCCTTGACCATCACGGTCAGTTACGCCGAGCCCGTTGGTGTGTCTCCGACGCTGGTCTTCTCCGGTCCCGCCGCTTCCAGCGGCCGTTTCATCGGAGGCAACACCCGGAGCGATCCGGTCCAGATCAGCTCGAAACTTTACGTCTTCACCCTGAGCGTCGGCAGTCTCACTCCGACCACCGGTGAAACCTACACCGCCACTGTCGGCGGCGGAGCGCAAGATCTGGCAGGCAACAGCGCTCCGGACGGATCCGCATCGGGCGTGGTGGACACGAACGTGCCGTCGGCTCCGACGCTGACGTTCTCGAGGGGGCCGGCACTTCTCACGGCTGGCGCATTCAGTATCACTGCCGACTACGACCAGCCCTTGGCCATCTCTCCCACCCTTACCTTCACGGGCGTTGCGGCGACGAATGGCCGATTCTCCGGCGGCAACGTGCTGTCCAATCCGACTGCGATCAGCTCGACCCGCTATGTCTATTCTGTCACCGTCGCAGGGGCGACCGCCGAGGCTGGCGAGAGCTACACAGCGACTGTCGACGGAGGCAAGGATTCTTCCGAGAATCCACAGGCTTCCGCCAGCGCCGGGTCCGGTATCGTCGATACGACGGCTCCGCAGCCTCCCACGCTGACGTTCAGTAAGGGGCCCGCCGGGCTCACGGCGGGGGCGTTCACGGTGACCGCCGACTACGGTGAATCGATCAATGTGACACCCACGTTGACCTTCTCGGGTGTTGCAGCCACCAACGGCCGCTTCTCGGGCGGCAACGTCTTCTCCAGTCCGTCGAGGGTCGGTCAGACAAGGTTCGTCTTCTCCGTGACGACCACGGGAACGACTGACCAGGCCGGTGAAGCCTATGCGGCAGCCGTGGGAGGCGCCACGGATCTAACCGGTGCCGCCCAGACGGCAGATGCCACAGCGACGGGAGTGGTGGACACGAACGCACCTCCCGTACCGCTGCTGACTTTCAGCAGTGGTCCCGGATCGATCGGTGCGGGTCCGCTGAGCATCACCGTCGACTACGCCGAGCCCATCGACAGCACACCGACGCTGTCCCTGTCCGGCCCAGCTCCGGGCGTTGGCCTCTTCGGTTCCAGCAACACTCTCACGAATCCGACGCGGATCAGCCCCACCCGGTTCGTCTACACACTCACCGTCGCCGGGATCACGTCCCAGCTGGGCGAGGCCTATGCTGCAAGCGTCAACGGCGCGACGGACCTGGTGGGCAACGCTCAGGCTGGCCCCGCCCAGGCTGCAGGCGCCGTGGACACCACTGGCCCCGCGGCTCCCAGGTTGAGCTTCAGCAGGGGGCCCGGGAAGATCGGGAGCGGCCTGTTCTCGATCACAGCTCTCTATGCAGAGTCGATAGGTACTGCTCCGACGCTGGTCATGACCGGGACGGCAGCCGCCAGCAGTCGCTTCGGATCTTCCAACACCTTCACTCAGCCGATGCGAGTCGATTCTCGGTCCTTCGCGTTCATGATCACCGTGACCGGAACGACCGACCAGAGTGGCGAGGCGTTCTCGGCCAGCGTCAGCCAGGCCAGGGATGAGGGCGGAAACGTCCAGGTCTCGGCGATCACCACGTCGGGACTCATCGAGACGTCACCTCCGATTCCCACGATAACCTATGGCCAGCCGAAGGACGCAGTCGTGCCCGGTCCGCTGGCCATCACGGCCACATTCAACGAGCCGCTGAGTACGCCGCCCGCCATCAGCATCGACAGAGGCGGGTTTGGAAACGACACGGGTCTGAGAATCATGACCGCCACGGCGGATCCAGCTGTCTGGACGTTCGTCTACACCGTGCTTCCAGCCCTGGGGACCACCATCCAGAACGGAACGGCCATGGTCTCCATCAGCCAGGGCCGAGACGTGGCCGGGAACCTCAACGGACCCGCTGTCAACGGGGTCTTCGCTATCGGCGCGTCCGGCCCGAACGTAGCCCTCACCTACAGCAAGGACAGGACGAAGGTGCCTGCCGGTAATCTGACGATCACGGCGACATTCACTGAAGCAATTGTCACGACACCGACCATTGCCATCGTGGCTCCTGGCGGTGCCAACAGCCAGGCGGCCACCTTCATGTCCGCCACTGGCAGCAGCAGTGTCTGGACCTTCACGCAGAACATCACCTCCCGCAGAGGAGCAGACGGTGAGGCCACGGTGATCATCTCCAACGCCTTGAACGCAGCGGGCGAGGGAAGCAGGCCTCCGACCAACGGGACCTTCAGTGTCCTCTCGTCTGCCCCGCCAGTGGCCAGGATTGCAGCTGTGCAGTTCCGAGCAGGACCGCGGGCGGTTTCACTGAACGGCACGGGCTCAACGGCTGGTGTCGGCTACGGCCTGACCTACGCCTGGACATTGACCACCAAGCCAGCGGCTGCAGTCTCCTTCTCGTCGTCCCAGGCGACCACGTCTTACCAGGCAACTCCTCCAGGGACCTACACCTTCACCCTCTCCGTGTTCGACGAGGCCCTCCGGGCCAGCTCGGCCACACTGACTGTGCAGGTGGATAACCGGCCTCCGACGCCTGACGTGCGCGGTGATCGAGACGTGCTGCTCAGCCGTAGCGACGTGGCGATCACGGTCCCGACGACCCTGTCGGTGACGCTGGATGCCACGGGCTCCACCGATCCGGACGGCGACGCTGTCACGTATACATGGACGATCATCTCGGCGCCGGATCAGAGCGCCGGTGGTACGGAAACGACCACCCTGGTTACCCTTTCCAGCCGGACTACCCCGGAAGTACAGGCCGTCTTCGTCGGCACCAGTTTGGCGGGCACGGGATCTCCCCTGATTGCGTCCGGTTCCTACCGGTTCCGGGTCACTGTCAGTGACGGCAGGAACACCAGCTTCAGCGATATTCGGGTTGTGGCTCTGGATCCCCTCAACCTGCTGCCCGTCGCCGATCCAGGTCTGGATCGGAACATCACGATCACCCGCTTCGGACCCAACGGCATCCAGGCGACCATCGCCGATGCGACCTTGACGCCGCCGGACAACCTGAGAAACTACGTCAGACTCGACGGCCGTAACAGCGCCGATCCCGGCGGCCGGGCCATCACCTACTCCTGGTCGTTGTCGTCCGTACCGGCCGGTTCGTCCCTGACGACCCTGACGGATCCCCGGACGGCCTTCCCCAGGTTCACTCCCGACAAGGACGGCCCCTACGACTTCGCGCTGCAGGTATCCAACGGGATACTGCCGAGCGTGACGAAGCCGGTTGAGATCATCATCCAGTCGGCCAACCACGCGCCGACGGCGGTTGCCATCGCCGAGGACCTGGCCACGTTGAGGCAGACCAGCCTGACAACGCCGGTGCTGGTGGTCAATGTGGGAGACACGGTGACTCTCAATGGGTCGAACTCTCTCGATATCGACGTTGCCGACAGAGCGAGCCTGGTCTATTCCTGGTCGCAGCTGGAAGGCTCGTCGGTTACGTT
The DNA here is from genome assembly GCA_021772705.1 of Candidatus Cloacimonadota bacterium. Lineage (GTDB taxonomy): Bacteria > Muiribacteriota > UBA6191 > JACPRK01 > JACPRK01 > OFTM100. The sequence continues at coordinate 10,239 of JAJFLN010000044.1, forward strand.
CTCACCCGATTCGACCCGGGCGACAATCACCTTCGTTCCCGCTCTCATCGGCAGGATGAAGTTCCAGATCACCGTCACTGATCCAACGGGCGCCTCCAGCCGTGACCGGGTCGAGGTAGCAGTCTTGCCCAGCAATGCGGCGGCGGCTGCCAGTCTGATGCCGCTGCTCTCGATCGTGTCCAGCGCCACGACGACGACCACGACGGGCGAGCATGTTTCTGACGGCATCTCTCTTGGCCGGCCCAGATCGCTCCGGGTGACCTTGCCGACCACCGTGACCCTGTCGGGTTCCATCTCGGGTAACACGACGTCGGGACAGCGGTTCGACTTCGTCTGGACCCAGACCGAAGGTCCCTCGGTTCTGCTCTCATCGATCGGCGCCGAGGGTACGGCATCGAAGAACTCCGTGACGTCCTTCACCCCCACCACCAGCCGGGTTCACGTCTTCGAATTGACCGTGTTCCCCCTCGACGGTGCCGGGTCCAGGACAGGTCTCTTCGTCACACGCCGTGTCCGGATCATCGTCAATTCGACGTCTACCACGGTGCCGGAGGCCACGGCATCGGCGGCGCCGGCGACGATCCCCCTGACCGGAACCCCGCAGGACAGGTTGATCACTCTGGATGGTACGGGATCCACGGCCTTCCAGCAGCTCGTCGGCTCGGGGCAGACCCTGGTCTATCTCTGGCGTCAGCTCTCAGGTCCCTCGGGCGTGATTGCAAACGCCAACCAGGCCGTGACGACGTTCCAGGCTCCCGAGCTGGAGAGTAACTCAGGGGCCCAGCAGTATTACTTCGAGTTGACCGTCGACCTGTCGCCTCCAGGTGATCGGAGCGAGCCATTCGTCGTCCTGGTTCAGCAGGGTGCGGCAGCGGCAGTTCCTGCTGCAGGAGCCACCGGGGGCACATTCGCTTCCGGAGGTGGAGGCGGCTGCAGCTTGCCGCTCTCAACCGGCCCTGCCGGTGGAGTCGGTGGCGGACTGCTGCTCCTGCCGCTGGCGGCCTGGCTGATGGTACGTCGTCGCAGACGGCTCACGCTGTAGCTCGAGGCCCTGGTCGGCCGCAGGGCACCTCGTAGTACCCGGGACCCCTCGCGAATCCATCTGGATTTGCGAGGGGTTTCTGGGATTCTGGGGGACTTCCCGGCACTGATATTGCCTACCCAGATACCGGTCCTCACAGGCGTTCGGGTCCATGGTATGTAGTAAGGACCGCCCTGAAGGGATTTCAGCCCCGGACGGGATGGAGGGGGCTCTCCGGTTCTGGCCATTCATGCACCCCTTCGTACACGTGAAATCCGCTTCCGAACCATACGGGACACCCTTGCCGCTACAGATCATCGCGGTGGTGTTCCTCGCCCTCTGCTTTGGGCGGCGTCAACGATCATGCCAGTCAGCCCGGCGCCGTCGGCTCCGGTTCGTCCTGCCACAGACCCCGCTTCCTCAGGATGTCCAGCGGGCCATAGACATCCGGTCCCGAGGGGGAAGCAACCCGGCGATCTCCTATCTGACGAAGGGCCAGTTCCTGGCCATGCTCGGCCAGCCCGGTCCAGCCCGGATTGCCCTCGAGAGAGCCAGCCAAGCCAATCCGCATTCCACGGAGATATCTCGGGAGCCTGACCGTCGATGCCCGTGCCCGCCTCGATCCGGTCAACGGTCCCGATGGTAGACCGCTGCCATGGGACATCGAGTTCGGCTTCGTCGGCGGCCAGATCATCCTGTTTCAGGTTCGCCCCCTGGTCGAGCGGGGCCAGGCCAGGGCCGACGCAGCCATCTCGATGCTGATTCCCGGCAGGCCCACGCCGGTGGACCAGGTGCCCCTCGATGGTTTACCCGATACTATTTCCGGCTCGCAGCCGGTGCCGCCGGGACCCGGTTCCGGAATGGAGCGAAGATGATGAGACACTGGAAGTCCCGCAGCAAATCCGTCGCGACCCTGGTCTGCCTCACCCTGGCGTTCGCCGTATCGATCGCCTGGACATATCCTATCGACGGACTGGGCCGATCCGGCATCCGGCGACTGGAGACCTATCGGCTGGCGCAGCAGAAAGGCGCCGTATCGAACCTGGCCCTCCCGCCAGGCGCTCAGCTATCGACGGAAGACATCGTCCTCGGTCTGGCCGACCAGAACCCGCTCTGGAGCCTGGGCAACGTCGAGAAGGACGCGGCTCTTCAGGCAGCCCTGGAGTCCATCTTCAAGCCTCGGGACTCCTCCTGCGCCGTCGCAGTCATCGACATCACCAATCCAGATGACATCGTCTGGGCAGGCGTGAGGGAGCAGCATCTCCAGTATCCCGGCAGCGTCGGCAAGGTGCTCTGCATGGCGGCCCTGTTTGACGGTCTTCGGGATGCGTTTCCGAAGCAGGCGGACCGGGAGCGCATCCTGCGAGAGACCCGGATCACGGCGACCGACTGGGCCCTCGGCGACTCCCACAAGGTGCCCCATGTGACCGAGCCCGGCGGGGCGATTCGCTCGGCTCCCATCACGGGAGGCGAACGGTTCACCCTCTCTGAGTGCCTGGATCAGGCCATCTCTGCCTCGGCCAACGGCGCCGCCTCTCTGGTCTGGAAGGAGGCCATGCTACTGCGACGATTTGGCTCCGAGTATCCCGTCTCAGCGGAGCGAGAGAAACTGTTCTTCTCTACAACCCCGGGCAAGGAACTTCAGACCCTCTCCCTGGCTGTGATCCAGGAGCCCTTGAAGAAGGCAGGCATCGACACTGCTGCTCTTCGCCAGGGATCAATGTGGACCTGCGCCGGCAAGGCACGCGTCCCCGGTGCCGAGTCCTTCGGCAGCCCCCGAGAACTCGCCCGGCTCCTTCTCAGGATCGAGCAGGGACGCCTGGTGGATCCCTGGTCCAGCCTGGAGATGAAGCGCTATCTCTACATGACCCGCAAGCGATACCGCTACGTCTTCGCCCCGGAGCTCCGGGACTCGGCTGTCTACTTCAAGAGCGGCTCTCTCTACAAGTGCACGCCCGAGCCGGGGGTGCATGTCCCGTAGGGGGTCCCCTCCTCCGTTCGCCCCA
>JAJFLN010000431.1 GCA_021772705.1 Candidatus Cloacimonadota bacterium
GGGCGGGAGGCGAGAGCCCCGCCCCCTTCTCCGCGGAGCGGCTACGACCGACGGATGCGGAAAAGATCGCCCGCTATGGCTCGGTGATCGTGAACGCCGGGCGCTTTGAAATGTCCGAGACCGAGTTGACCATATCGCCGGCCTTTGCACTCGTCCCCGAATACGTCGGCGGTGTCGGCGAATTCGACTATGCGCTCGTTGGCGACACGCTGGATCTGGAGTGGCACACGATCTTCTCGGCGGACGGCGTTCCAGATCCGAGTACCGCCGCCGGGGTGCGATTCCACTACCGCTGGAGCCGGCGCTAGTCCCTCGCTGAGCCAGTTTTGTCGGGGTGATCCCCGCCTCGCCCTTTTCCCGCACTTCCCTACGACGGTCGGGCGCTCACTTGACGTATGGGTGCCGCCGATCAACAGATTCTCTTGTCTCCGGGACGTCTTGGGAGTCGGGCTCGAACAGGCGGTGGCGTTGAACCTATCCGAGGCGACGTGAAGCCAGACCGTTGGACGACCGTGCGCCAGTTGTTCGAGTCGTCGCTCGAGCTGCCGGCCGCCGAGCGGGAGCGCTACCTCTTCGAGCAGTGTGCGGACGACCGCGCTTTGCTGGATGAGGTATCGGGGATGTTGCGGGCCGACTCTATCGAAGGTCAGGTGCTGGACCAGGGCATCGTCCCCTTCGGCAGCTTGCTCGAGGGCGCGGATGCCGCAGTTCTGGGAGAGCGCTTCGGCCCCTATGTGCTGGAGCGCGAGATCGGACGTGGAGGGATGGGCGTCGTCTTTCTCGCCGGACGCGCGGACGGACGGTTCGAACGCTCGGTCGCGCTCAAGCTGCTCCAACCCGGAAGAGCCACACCGGCTGACCTCGATCGATTCGCCAACGAAGCCCAACTCCTGGCTCGCCTCGAGCAACGGAACATCGCGCGGTTGTACGACGCCGGCGTCGAAGACGGACAGCCGTATCTGGTCATGGAGTTTGTCGAAGGCGCTCGCATCGATCGCTACGCCGACGACGCGCGGCTCAGTGTTCGCGAGCGACTGAGACTGTTCATGCAGGTGTGCGATGCGGTCGAGCACGCGCACGGAAACCTCGTTGTACACCGAGACCTCAAGCCCTCGAACATTCTCGTCACCTCGACCGGCGACGTGAAGCTGCTCGACTTCGGGATCGCGCGGCTTACCGATGAGGATCGAGTCGTCGACGCCACGGCAACCGGTGCTCACGCGCTCACGCCCCAGTTCGCGAGCCCGGAGCAAGTGAAGGGCGAACCGCTCGGCGTCGTATCCGACGTCTATTCGCTCGGGGTCGTCCTCTACGACCTGTTGACCGGCCATCACCCCTACCGGGGCGATGGAGACGTGTGGTCGGAGACCAACGCCGTCGTCGAATCGCAGCCGGTCCTACCCAGCAAGATCGTGCGGGCGTCGGCTCCTTCGAGCGGCGAAACACCAGGCGAGTCGGCGCCGCCTGCGATGGCGGCGCTCCGATCATCCACTCCGGCCCGGCTCGAACGCGAGCTACGCGGTGACCTCGACACCATCCTCTTGAAAGCGCTGGAAAAGGAGCCCGAACGCCGATATCGGTCGGTGCATGCGTTTGGCGATGACATCCGTCGAACCCTCACCGGGCACCCGATCTTGGCACGTCCGGTCGGGCGTGTGTACCGCCTTCGGCGTCTGGTCGCACGCAATCGTCTGACTGCCGTCGCGGCATCGGTGACTTTCGTGTCGTTGATCGCCGGACTCGGAGGTGCGCTCTGGCAGGCCACGGTCGCTGGACGCGAACGGGACACCGCGAGGCTCGAGGAAGCCAAGGCGCGTCAGGTGTCGGACTTCCTGATCAGCGTGTTCGAGTCGGCCGACCCCGAGGAGGCGCTCGTGCCGACGCTGAGCGCGAAGGATGTGCTCGATATCGGCGCGGCACGGATCGGCGGCGAGCTGTCGATGGATCCTGAGCTGAACACCACACTGCTCGACGTCATTGGCCGAGTCTATCTGAGCTTGGGTGAGTCGGAGACGGCGGACAGTTTGCTGCGCCTCGGGCTCGATCGCCGGATCGAACGGTTCGGAGCTGACGACATCGAAGTGAGCCGGAGTTTGGCCTCGCTCGCAAGGGCCACGACCGACCGAGCGCTCAGCGACTCGCTTCTCTCGCGCGCACTCGACATCCGCCTACGCGAGCTTGGCCCGAACCACCCCGAAGTGGGTCGCATCCTGATCGCCATAGGAGAGGTCGTGCGACCGAGCGACTCGCTCCGATCGCGACAGGCATACGAAGAGGCGCTCGGCATCTTCGAGAACGGGCCGGCGGAGCACGAAGTCGACGTCGCCGACGCGAAGTACGGATTGGCGTTTCTGTATCACGGCACCGGCGCGTACGAACAGTCGGAGAGACTCTACTGGGAGGCGCTCGAGATTCAGCGGCAGCATGTCGGCTCCGGGGCGCCGAATACGTTGCAGACGATCAGCCAACTCGGGTGGCTCTACCGACTCCTCGCGCGATACGAGGAGTCCGAGGCGATGTTCTCCGAAGCCCTTGAGACGAGGCGTCGCATATACGGAGACGGGCACATCAAGGTGGCGAACAGTCTGTCGGGGTTCGCCCAGCTTCGATTGGAGCAGGGTCGGTTCGCCGACGCCGAGTCGATGTTTCGTGAGAGCATCGAAGTTCGCCGGGCGTGGGGCCACACGGGGCTGCCGAGCGAGCTCGGCTGGCTGGCGCGGGCGCTCGAGTCGCAGGGTAAGATCGCCAATGCGATTGCGGCATACGAAGAGGCCATCGAGTTGTCCGACGGCCACCCACGGCTCACGAACGACTACGGCGCCTTCCTACAACGCGCGGGGAGGAGCGCGGACGCCGAAGCACAGTACCGCCGAGCGCTGGCTGCCTATGAAGCATCTCTCGGGCCCGACCACCCCTTTACCGCGAACGTGCTTGGAAACGTCGCGGCGATGGTTCACGATCAGGCCCGACTCGATGAGGCGCAGGATCTGTATGAAGCGTCTCTTCGGGTTCTCGAGTCCGCGTACGGGCCGAACCATCCGGCGACGGCGAGCGTGGCGCTCCGATTCGGGACGCTGCTCGTCCAACGCGGGGCGTTCACCGAAGCCGAGCCCTGGCTCACGCGCGGGCACGACGCGACGGTGGCCGCCTTCTCGCCCGACCATTGGCGTGTGGGTGAAGCGAAGGTTCGACTCGGCGGGTTCATGCGTACGCTCGAACGGCCGGATGACGCCGAGACGCTCTTGTTGAAAGCGCGAGAGATTCTCGAGCCGCACCGGGGCTTTCAGCCGGGCCCGTGGGCGATCGTCAACCGACAACTTTTCGAGCTCTACACCGACTGGGGCCGCCCCGCCGACGCGGCCCGCTACGCGTTGCCCCATTGACTCTTTCACGCCGAATCCGCCCAATACGATAGTCTCGGTTGTGTAGTCGATGCCGACAGGCGGCGGTTATGGATGCGTCCTCCACCTCGACAGAAGTCACCCGTCTTCTCGCCGCTGCACGTGAGGGAGATGCCGGCGCGGTCGATCGGCTCTTTCAGCGCGCATACGAGGAGCTACGATCGCTCGCCCATGCGGTGCGACGCGACAGCGGCAACCACACGCTCAACACGACCGCCCTCGTGCACGAGGCCTACTTCAAGCTCAAGCCCTCGGACGGATTCAAGCCCGAGAGCGAGTTGCACTTCAAGCGCATCGTCGGCCGAGCGATGCGTCAGGTGCTCATCGACGCCGCTCGCATCCGGACCGCCAAGAAGCGCGGCGGGGACGACGCGGTCCGTGTGACGCTGGACGATCAAGTCGGGACGACGAACACGGACGCGGTCACGTTCGTCCAACTCGAGACGGCGCTCAATGAACTCGAGAAGGTCGATCAACGCGCGGCCGAGGTCGTCGCCTGCCGCTTCTTCGCCGGGATGGACGTGAATGACACCGCGAAGGCCCTCGGCATCTCGGCTCCCACCGTCAAGCGCGACTGGCGTGTCGCGCGCGCCTGGCTCGCGAACGCCATGGAGCCGTAGGACTCGAGAAGGGGTCGGCCTAGAGCCTGGTCCAAACCTGCCGGGAATTGTCGTAGTAGGTGAGCAGTAGGCTCGTGCCCTCGATGTAGAACGTCGCGAACGCGACCCACGGAGAACCCTGGATCGAGGCCTCCAACCGATTCGCCTGCGTGCGCCAGAGCCCCTCCTCCGACTCTCCGCCACGGATGGTGATCGAGCCGTCGGGTGTAGATCCGATCGTGCCACCCGTCCGCTGCGCCATCGACCCATCGGGTCGGAACTCGAGGAAGAGATCCTGGACCACGCTCCCGACGTCGCTGTTGATGACGACGGTCGTCCGCCAAAGACCGACGAGCCCGACATCCGCCTGCCCCTGCTCGACGACGCCGCTGGAGGGGAGGTCCGAATCGATCCCCGAGCCTGCGGCCTCGGCCGCGTCTACGCTCGCGCCGGTGAGTGCGGCCAATGCGATCTCTGCGGAGGGACCGTGACCCGCGACCATCGGCCACTCCACTTCGGCATCACCGCGTAGCTCACCCGTTTCGTCGCGGGGGGTGAACACGAAGAACAAGTGTCCGGCGTCCTCGTCGAAGTACACCTCGAACTCGCCTTGCCGCTGGGGGCTCATGAGCGCGCCGGTAATCTCGCCGTCGTCCATCTCGCCGGAGAGTGAATGATCGCCAACGCCAGGCTCGAGAAGAATCCCGTGCACCGTGCCGTCTGCTCCGGCCACCAGCGACAGGGGGGCGGGGCCCGTGGGCGTCGCCACCATGAAATCGCCCGACAGTTCCTGCGCTTCCGCGCCACATCCGAGTCCGAAGGAAAGCATCGCGACCGCCGCGAACGACGTTTGGCATCTGCTTCGACTGCCCACTTCGCCATAGGCACGCATGGAACAACTCCTTCGCTTTGGTGCGTTCACGGCCGATCCGTGGCGCACGCGGCGATAAAGAACTCCATCGGGTCTCGCTCGCCTTTGAACCGCGCGTGAAGACTCGTCACGAAGTCACCGAGCCGGTCGCACCGGAGGAACTCTTCCCGCCCCCCCGGAGGTCCGATCTGATCATCTTGAAATCCTCGCCCTGACCCGTCGTATCCCGCGCACTCGACACCCCGGATAGAGTCGACCCATTGGCCACCCCAGGCCTCGATGCCCATGAGCACCTGGTTCGCCGGACACAGGAACGTCGTGGACGTGAGTCGCCAGCCCGGCTGGGATCGAGTGACCCGGAACATCGGAGCATCGCCCGCCGAAGCGGCGAGGGTCATGTAAGAGGTGGCCCGAGCGCAGCGGAATCCCAAGTTGACGATGCCGTTGGGCGCCGCCACCACCCGTAGCCCCACGACGTAGGGGTGCTCCGGCGGGCACTCCAATCGATCCAGCTCGTCGAGGCGTTCCGGCCGGACATCGAAGACGCCCAGGGGCCCCCCGACACCGCCGACCGAGTACTCGGACCGGTCGGGGTTATAGAAGAACTGGAACCCTGCGGGCTCCGATTCGAGCTCATCCTTCCGGGTCTGGATCCAGACTTCGCGCTGCCCGTCATACGACGGCGTAAGTCGGTAGGTGAGGGTGCGGACGCGACCACCCGGCCATGCCTGCCAACCGGGCTGGGCGCTCGTGGCGAAGGTCTCGAACTCCCCGAACCGGTACTCGGTCGGGACGGCGTCCTCGGTGCGGACGCGGAGCCGCATGTCGGGACCCCGGACGATGTTCTCTCCGCTCTCAGTGTCGAAGCGCGTGATGGTCGGCGCCTCTGGCTCGGCTACGGCTGGTGGCTCGATCGTCACGCGCGCTTGGGCGAGGTCGGAAAGGAGCGTTCCGTTCTGGATACTCCGGCTCAACCGAAGACATACGAGGTGCTTGCCGGGTGGCAACCGCAGGACCACTCGATTGCTGCCCGTCACATCGGCGCGGCGGCGGCGTGGCCCACCCGCGTCGAACTCCGAGCACGATCCGAATTGGACCGAGTCGGGCGCGACGCCGGCCGAGGCGTACCGCATGGTCACGGGGGTGCTGGCCGTGGCGGACGGCGGCGGGCGGTGACGCAAGTATTCGAACGACAGGATTCTCGGTGGACCTCGATCATCGGCGGCCGGATCGCCCTGTCCGTGCGACGATGGGGGTGGGTCGGTCTCTCCTCCGTTCGAGTTGGACAGGCTCACCGACACACCGGTGCCGGCGTCTCCCCGCTCGCCCACGTCGTTCTCGGGACTCTGACCTTGGTACTTCCCTACCAGCCGGACGAAGTACTCGTCGGCCGGCTGGTCGGAGAGGTCGATGTGGAGGGCGTTGGTTCCAATCGGCGCGGACCCCGAAGCGATCCGACCGGGCTCGCTCCCCTGGCTGGTGAACGGCGCGAGGCTGACCTCGTAATAGACTTGATCACTGCAGTTTCGGATCCCGTCGTCGAGATCCGTCCAGTCGATTCGGATCGTGTAGTCGGCGTTCGCGATCGGCGTCGCCTCGACGAGCGTTTGATCCGAGATGCCGAACAGCAAGGACTCGGAACGGAGCGCCACGTCGTTGTTTCCGTTCTTCGCCACGACGCGAAAGGCGTAGGCCGTCCCGTTGAGAACGGGTCCGTAGTCCCGGAGATCGATCGTCGTCGCGCCCACCAAACCACCGGCCGCGCCAAGTAATCGGACGGGTTCGGGTCCGCTCGGGTTCGTGAAGAGATCTCCGCTGGGGCCGAGCGGCAGTTGGCCGCGTTTGAGCTCGTAGAAGGCCCCATTGGCGCCCGGCACCGCCGACACGTCCCAAGCGAACGTGACCACGGCCCGGCAGTTCCCAAACGAAGCCACGTAAGGAGGGGGCGTGATCTCGTTCTGACCGAGAATCGAATTCGGCGCACCGAGGAGCGTCGCAAGGCACCCGATGAGCGCCGAGAAGCACGCGCGACGGGTGGTTGTGCGGCGTCTTGGATGGTCGGTCATCGGTCGTCGTCCTGTCGGGGCTCGTACTCGACGACGAGTTGGGCGGGTTTGGATTCGAGGTCGCCGACCCGGACCATGAGCCAGATTTCGCGATCGCCGGCCGGGCCCGGTCGCAGCGTGTGATCGATCGTGGCCTCGTTCGTCCCCGTCCACTCGTGCCAGATCTCGCTTTGGTCGTCGTGGGTAAAGTCCGCGTTGTCCCCGAGCATGTAGTGGGTCGGGACGGACTCTACCGTTTGTATTCGAAGCCGCACGGATTCGCGTACCGGGTGCTCGACAGCTCCCCCGACCGTCGCCTCGTAGTCGTAGTCGAAGCGCCGGAAGCTCCGAATCTCCGGGTGCGCGGGACCGACGTACGCAACCGTTCGCGCTACGGCAGAGATCTGCCGTGCGGCACCGGTTCCGCTACTGAGTCGGAGGCAGACCTGCTGGCGGTCCGCGGGTAGGACCAAGCTGATTCGACGGTCCTTGTCCGACATGCGCTGGTAGCTGGCCTTCCCTTCGGTGACAGCCTCGCAACGATCGAGCATGAAGCGATCCGGCGTAGGGCCACGCCAACCGTACAGAAACTCGACGCGCGCGGAACGACCTGGCCGAGGTGCGGAGACGTCGTCGAATTGTTCGAACTCCAGGATCTCGAGCGGCGCGCTCCGAAGTGACTGGGCGTCTGTTTCCAAGGGGGAAAGCAACAAACCCCCCGTGATCAATGCAGCGGCACAACAGCCGCCGAGACCGGTTCCACGCATGGGACCCTTCCTTTGCCGAGCTGACGGGAGCGTGAGGCTCCACTACCCACTCGCGGTACGAAGGAAAGGATGATGAGGGATCAGAAGATCAGGGGTTCAGCTTCCGGGAAGCTGGGCGAGGGCTCGTCTAGTATCCCTTCGCGGTCCCGCCCAGCCGTGGATCGGCGACGCCTTCCCAGCCATCCGCCGTTCTTCGAAGCGCATTTACGTTGGCCATGAAGCGGCCCCAATCGTATTGCGCGAGGATGTGCCCCATGGCTACGAGCTTGGCGCGTTCGGTATCGATGACCCCATCCACCTCGTGCTGGATCACGTCCGGCAAAGCCTGGTGGTGGGTGCGCGGCGCAGAGACTGCATCGGCGAGCGACATTCCGTGGTCGATGACGTTGGAGATCACGTGATAGACCGCGGTGATGATCGTGGGCCCGCC
>JAJFLN010000432.1 GCA_021772705.1 Candidatus Cloacimonadota bacterium
CGAACGGATCGGGAAAACTCGGCCATTCAGTCGTCCTGGATGCGGGCATCCATAGTGGGGCGAACGGAGGAGGGGACCCCCTACGGGACATGCACCCGTTTTTCAGGGCTTGGTTTCTTATCATAAGCAGCTTATAATAGAGTCGTGAACGCTGCAGTGAGAAAGTACCTCTCCGGAATCGGCAGCCGAGGAGGCAGAAAGAGTCGCCGGAGCTTGAGCACCCAAGACGCCCGCCTCATGGTCAGGCTGCGCGAAGCACGGCGTGCCTATCGTGACTTTCATACTCAGTGCTTCTGGTCTTTCCCTCCGGACCTGGAGGTCAAGGTAGAGGACATTTCCTGGGTCGCCGAGCAGCTCAGGAAGCTCGGCGGCATCTCGGCCTGGCGGGCTGCCGCAAAGCTGTGCCTCTGACTGATTTCCAGCTCGAACTGGGGCGTCTGCTCTCGGGGAATCGCAGCGAGGACAGCTATCTTGCCGGAGCTGCCGCATTGCTGGCCGAGCCGAACACCCGCCGCTACAGCAGGGATCTGGACTACTTCCAGGACAGCACCGCCCGAGTAGCATCGGCGTACGAGGCCGACGTCAGCACCCTGAGCGGGCGCGGTTACTCCGTGGAGTTGCTCGTAGCTCAGCCCGGTTTCGTCCGGGCCGTCGTGAAGCGCGGCGGCGGCGCGACCAAGATCGAGTGGGCCCAGGACTCCTCGTGGCGCTTCATGCCTGTCATTCGCAGCGAGCTGTTCGGATATCAGCTGCATCCCATCGACCTGGCCACCAACAAGATCCTTGCGCTGGCCGGTCGAGACGAACCGAGAGACCTGCTGGATACGCTGCACCTCCACGATCACCTGCTGGCGCTGGGTCCGCTCATTTGGGCTGCCGTGGGCAAGGATCCGGGGTTCTCTCCCCTCTCACTGCTGGAGCTCCTGCGACGTCGAGGGCGGGTCCGGCCAGAGGAGCTCGCCAGGTTGGACCTCACAGCCCCAGTCGATATCCACGAGCTGAAGGCCGATTGGCTAGAGGCGATGGAGTCCGCCGAGGGGTTCGTCCGCACCCGTCCGCCGGAGGAAGCGGGGTGTCTCTACTACGCCGTCGAGCACGATCGATTCGTCGATCCGAATGGCCCCGACATGAGCAAGATCGAGCCCCACTACGGCCGGCCGGGCGGCGTGCTCCCGCGTATCCAGGAAGAATAGACTTGCCTATTGTTTGGTCCCGCGCTTGTCCTCGAAGCCGGCACTCTCGTCCTGTTGGAATTTGCGCCCGTGACTCGTCCAGGTTTTCCGGAACCATCAGGTGGTGTTATCAGGAGTTCTGCAATCGGCGGTCAGTTTCGCGTTCGCCGATCATGGAAAGAGCCGAGTGAGGCGAGGAGTGATACCGTGACAGGTTAACCGGGATGGGGTGTGGCGATGACCGACGCGCAGACACACGGAGAATGAGAGCAGGGGTCGGAGTGGTCACGGTTGCTACGGAATCTCGAGGATTCGTTGGCAACTGACGAGGTTCAGCAAGTGCTGACCTGCGCGCTGCTGTGTCTGGACGATGACGGTCTGGGACGTCTCACGAAACGCCTCTCACCGGAGACGGTGGAGGTGCTCCGCAGGACACTTTCGCACCGAAGCTCACCGGAAGCCACGACGCCAGCCCGACCTGGCCGGGCCAAGGTACTGCAGAGCTGGAACGAGGCGCTGCGGGAATGGAGGAAGGCCTTCGAGGGGTTCGAGGGCCGAGAGAACGACAGCCCGCGACCATGACGGGCGCGGGCTGGAAGACTGGCGGTCTGCGAGATCCTCGAGGCGATGCTCGGAGGCGGGTCGCGAATCGACGATGTGCCGGCTGGAACGACTTCTCTGGGCCGGCCATCGTGCTGGGCTTTGGGGGCGGCCTTGGTTCTGGCGAGTCGGCGACGCAGAGCTGGCGGCCGGCCAGGAGTGGTGGGGCGGTGTTCCGCCAGGGCCCGCGCTATCCTGGCCGATCCGGACAGGTATCCTCCGGTGCCGGAGAGGGACAGCTCGTGGGAGTACGCACAGATGAAGGCGTTCGCGAAGTCCGTGACCGATGCGTCTTGCCCGTTCGAGTTCCGCCTGGGGTTTCGGTAGGCCCGGTCCACGGCCCAGGTGTCAGGTGATCTTGAGGATCGGCCGACAATCGGGCGCTTGATGTGGGCGCCGCCGTTGTCCTCGCCCGTGTCGTTGTGCCGGTAGGCCGAGATGGGCTCGTGAGGCGCCAGCCGTTCCAGGAAGACCTCGAAGTCGTGGTGAAGGCCGGCCTCGTCGTCGTTGATGAACACGGAGGCGCTCGTGTGCGTTGCCTTTTTGCCATGTGGAGCTCCGAGCGCCCAAGAAGCCACCACTAGAGCCGGTTTCGGACGATGCGACCCTCGGGGAGAACCTGCGCCATCGTCGGCTCGATCTTGGGCTCGAGAAGAAGGAGGCCGCCCGGCGGTTGGGGGTCTGTCGGGATACCTACCGGGGCTGGGAGGAAGATCGTGTGGTGCCGATACCGCATCAGTGGCCAGGCATCCTCAATCACCTCGGACGAGATCCCTTCGCGTACTCGGAATCGTCACCTACTCCCGAACGACTCCACGCGCTCCGGCGCCGCCGCGGCTGGTCTCAGCAGGACCTCGCCGAGGCATTGGGCTGCAACGTCAGTTCCGTCGGCCGCTGGGAGGCTGGCCGCGGTGTACCTGCTCAACGGTTGTTTGAGATGCTGGTCAAACACTTCGAGGAGACCAGGGTGACATGGACCTGACCCTGGAGGAAGTTCAATCCGTCGAGTTCCAGGCGGCGAATTGTGTTATCTTCCCTTCAGGCACTTGAGCGGCAGAGCTGACAGTCAGGTGAAGCAATGGGCAGGAGAGCGAGCCAGATCAGAAAGCAGACGTTTCGAAAGATTCGTGTCCCCCCGCTCGACGAGGCGGAGCGCTCCCGACTGGAGCGAGCTGTGTACGAGGGAAGCCCGTATCACAAGCGAAACCTTGGAGATTTCGACCTCACGCCGCCAGCGGCGCCACGGCCGGACGCCACGTTGTGTGATGAAGCTGGCATCACCACACGGACGGCGGCAGCTGCTCTTTTCGAGAGAGCGATCGAGCGAGGCCTCGTGAGCGAGGCGACGACTCACGGCGGATTTCCGAAGCAGATCTGGGTCGTGGATGAGCGTGGTCAGGTGTTCGAGGCGATGTACGGAGGGAGTCGGGCAGGGAGCTATCATGGATATCCCATCAGGATGACGGACCCTCTGTTCCTTGCCGTCACCAAGGCCTGGAACCAATAGAATGCAGGCCCTCGATTTCAAGATCTGTGACTGGCACTCAGCACCGTCATCAGTCGGCCCGTCCGACCTGACACTGGGCTCATTGTGCGTGGAGGTTGGCGGCCCCGCGGTTGCTCGCCGATCGGCAACGGAGGTATTCGACATCGCTGCCCGGACCGTTAGGCAGCATATCTACGTCCCCATCTATCCTCTGGCCAAGTGGCTTCTCCTGAACTGGTGGCGATTACGTTGGGAGCCGGAGCGACAGAGCCTCGACTGGCAATTCTCGCACTCGATCGCGTCCATCGGCGATGGCTACGTCTGGCCCCCAATCACCTTCGCAAGCGACGGAGTGTTTGTTCAGTTGACCGTGGCTCCGGAGGCTACCGCCGACGTCGCCGGTATCCGGTATCTGAGGGATTTCTCGATCGAGATTCCAGGGGCTGACTTCGAGGCTGCCGTGGACGAGCTTGCCGACGCCGTATCTCAACGCTTGCGCGCCTGTCAGCGTCCCGACAGAGAACTCGAGCTCATCCGCGAGGAGCTCGCGGAAGAACGCTCAGATCCGGAGCTCACTCGAGCCTGCCGACATCAAGCGTACGCTGGCTTCGCACCGGGTGATGCGAGCGACGAGTGGATAGCGACGGCAGAAGACTTGATGCGGACCACCGGACCCGATGCTGTCGACGAGGTGATGGCGGTTCTTCCGAATCTCGACGGGAGTCTCGCCACGGCTCGCGAGAGAATCGAGGAGATCCGTAGCTCCCAGATCGTTCTTGATCTCTCATGGACAAGAACTCCTACTCCAGGCCCCGAGCTCGAGCTACCCTGGCAGAGGGGAGCCAGGTTGGCCACGGAGCTGAGGACCGATCTTCACCTCCCGGTTCCGCTCGGCAGTTCGAAGCTCGGTGAGCTCCTCGGAGTAGCGTTTCCGATAGGCAACTCAGGTAGTCGAGAGCTGTGCGGCGGGTATCGAAACGGAAGCGACGACGATCGCATTCGGGCGACCGTTCCCAGCACCCATCCTCACAGCCAGCGATTCTACTTGTCGAGACTGATCGGATGCAGTCTGCTGACTTCCCCGGCCGATCAACTAATTCCTGTGACAACGACCTCTACAGCGCTGCAAAAGGCGGATCGGTCATTTGCCCAAGAGCTGTTGTGCCCCTGGGAAGCGCTCGACGCCTTTACCGACGAACGAGGACTGGACGATGAGGCGATTGAGGATGCTGCCAACCACTTCGACGTGTCCGAACTCCTGGTTCTTTCCACTCTGGTGAACAAGCATAAGGTTCCCCGGCATCGACGGTGGCGATCTTGATCGGTGATGCCGCGCTCGCCTTCTCGGAGCGACTCGACGATGGCTACCGGCTTGACGTTCAGCGGCTCGGAATCGTTTTCGAACGGCTTGGATCGGGGCATCACATCGATGAAGACGAGCCCGGCTTTACCGTTCACCGCTTTGGGGCGAACAAGGCCCGCAAGCTCTTTCACCTCGCCATGGGCAGGTTCGACGAGCGTACATCCGTGCGCAGCGAGGTCGAAGCGGAGGCTCCTCAAGCGACCGCCGTTACGCAAGCATCCGCCTGCGGCTCGCCAAGCGCTTCATCGACGACGAGACCAGGCTGCGTGACAGGCTGAAGCCCGGTCGGACTCTCATCATCGACATGCGTGACGAGTGGCCGGTCCGCGAAACGACGCTCTGTGCCTCGACAAGCTCGGCACGAACGGATAAGGAAGGAAGCGTTAGGACCACCGCACTAGGATTCGCTTCTGCCTGCGGCCGTCGAACTCACCGTAGAAGATCCGTTCCCAGGGCCCGAAGTCGAGGCGGCCTTCCGTGATGGCGACGACCACCTCGCGGCCGAAGATCTGGCGCTTGATGTGGGCGTCGCCGTTGTCTTCACCCGTGTCGTTGTGGCGGTACTGGGAGATCGGCTCGTGGGGAGCGATCCGTTCCAGGAAGACCTCGAAGTCTTGGTGAAGGCCGGCCTCGTCGTCGTTGATGAACACGGAGGCGCTGATGTGCGTTGCCTTTTTGTCATGTCGGCCTCCGAGCGCCCAAGAAGCCGTCACTGGAGCCGGTTTCGGAGGATTCGCCCCTCGGTGAGCATCTCCGTCATCGGCGTGTTGAACTTGGGATCGAGAAGAAGGAGGCGGCCCAGCGGCTAGGGGTCTGCCGGGACACGTACCGGGGCTGGGAGGAAGATCGTGTGGCGCCGTTACCACATCAATGGCCAGTCATCCTGTCCTACTTGGGTCGTGATCCGTTCCCGAGGCCGGTATCCCACGCCGACCGGCTCCTCCTGCTTCCACCCACCGCTACCAAGCCCTCCCCCCCCAACTACCAGCCCCTCAGCGACACCACTCCCTCAGTGGGCCCAGCAGCCGTCAACCCACCCATCGGGCCCACCGTCAGTGAAGACGTGAGTTCCGTCGGGCGCTGGGAAGCTGGCCGTTGTGTCCCCGCACGACGCCCATGTGAAGTGCTGTCCAAGCTCCTCGAGGAGACCAGCGTGACGTAGATCAGCCCCCTTCATCCTTGTTCACTCCGTCCACCTCTCCTTTCGGCGGTGAGGGTTCCTGCCTAACCGGCGTAGCCTGCCCTTGATGGTAGTATCAAATCAAGATGACAGCACGCGACAAGAAGCAGCTCCGACTCACCTCCTTCAAATGAGTTCCACGGGATACCAGTTCGAATGGGATGCTTCAAAGGCGGCATCCAACCTGAAGAAACATGACGTGACCTTCGAGGAAGCCTGTACCGTCTTCGCCGATCCACTCGCAGTCCTGAAGCCGGACCCGGACCACTCTTCAGACGAGATGAGGTACATTCTGCTCGGGATGTCCGTTACCGGCAGGTTATTCGTCGTGTCATTCGCCGAGCGAGCTCCGAGAACACGCTTGATCTCAGCCCGACCCGCCACACGTCGGGAGCGCAAACAGTATGAAGAAGACTAGAAGTCGCCAGGGAAGCTCAGAAGAGGACACCATGCGCGCCGAGTATGACTTTTCGGGAGGCGTGCGAGGCGCAACCGCCAAACGATACCGCCAGGGTAACAATGTGGTGGTCGTCGCCCCGGACTTGCTCGATGTTTTCCCAGACGGTCAGTCGGTCAACGATGCGCTCCGCGCCCTCGCCGATGTCATCCGGCGAGCTCGCGCCAAGCAGGAAGCCTGACCTCCGGACTTTGGAGTCTGCTCGGCCGGGTGGGACCGGGGTGTGACGATGGCCAGCACGCGGAATCTCAGAGGACGACTGCAGGAATCGGAGTGGTCAAGGTTGCTCCGGGATCTCGAGGAGTCGCTGGCAACCGACGAGATTCAGCAGGTGCTGGCCGACTGGTCGGTCCACCACAAGCGTCGGAGTAACCTGTGGCGGGACATCTGCAAGGAAGGCCTGCCGATCCGGAGGTGAACAGGTGTCCGCCTTCGACACGCTGTTAGAATGAGCGGTGCTCATCGACGACGAATCGGAACGCTGGTACGCTTGGCATGGTAACGAGATGCCACAGAGGCGACGGAAGAAAGGCACGCGCACAGCACGCAGGATGGAGCGTGCCGAGCAGTCAAGCGCTCGCGGATAGTGACTGCGCGCAGCGCCCCGCTACGGATCCCCGGCCACGAACGACGTGACTCGCGATCTTGACGCCCTACTCCCCGATGACCTTCACCAGTATCCGCTTCTGCCTGCGGCCGTCGAACTCGCCGTAGAAGATCTGCTCCCAGGGGCCGAAGTCGAGCTTGCCGGCGGTGATGGCGACGACCACCTCGCGGCCGAAGATCTGGCGCTTGATGTGGGCGTCGCCGTTGTCTTCACCCGTGTCGTTGTGGCGGTACTGGGAGATCGGCTCGTGGGGAGCGATCCGTTCCAGGAAGACCTCGAAGTCGTGGTGAAGGCCGGCCTCGTCGTCGTTGATGAACACGGAGGCGCTGATGTGCATGGCGTTCACCAGGCAGAGACCCTCCTGGACGCCGCTCTCGGCGACTATCCGTTCGACGTCGGGGGTGATGTTGATGTAGGCCCGGCGAGTGGGTACGTTCTTGACGAGGTACTCTCGTCTGGATTTCACGGGTCACACACCTTTCGGGGAGCTGGGTTCGGGGCAGGGTCAGCGTTCTGTCAGATAGAGCCAGTACCCCTCGCGGTAGATCCCAAGCACGACGGGGGCGGAGGGGGTCAGCTTGCTCTTGATCCGGTTGAAGTCACGAATCGTATTCATTGAACTGCCGTTGATTTCGTAGATGATGTCTCGTTCCTGGACTCCCATGCGGGCGGCTCGGGAGCCGGACTCCACGTCGGCCACCAGGAGGCCTCGAATGTCCGACGGCAGCTGCAGGCGGCTCAGGTCGGAGCTGGTGAGTTGCCGGAGCGTGACGCCGAAACCCTCCGATGCCTGCTTGGGCCTGCGAGACTGGCGAGTCGGCTTCCGCTGCGAGGCGTCGGGATCCATGATGCCTATCAGCGCCTTGAGTGTGAGCCGGCGGCCGTCGCGAAGCACCTCCAGGTCCCGGGTCTGGCCGGCGGGAGTGGCCTGAACCATCTCAACGAGCTGCGAGGGCTGATCGATGGGGACGCTGTTGTACTCCAGGATCACGTCTCGGGGCCTGAGGCCGGCCCTGTCGCCCGGGCCTCCCTGGATCAGGCGAGTGACGACCACACCGTAGGGTCGATCCAGGCCGAGCTGGTCTGCCAGCAGCTGGTCCACTGGCTGGATCTGGGCTCCCAGGTAACTCCTCTGCACCTTGCCGTGGAGGACGATGTCCTCCTTGATCTTCTTCGCCAGGTTGATCGGGATGGCGAAACCAAGGCCCTGTCCCATAGGGTTGATGGCCGTGTTGATGCCGATCACCTCGCCTCGGATATTAAAGAGCGGGCCTCCGCTGTTGCCGGGGTTGATGCTGGCATCGGTCTGGATCAGGTTGTTGTACCGCCGGGTCTTGTCCAGGTGGAGTTCCCGTCCCAGGGCGGAGACGATGCCAGCAGTGACGGTCTTCTCCAGGCTGAAGGGGGAGCCGATGGCGATGACCCATTCCCCGACTCGGATCTTGTTGGAATCGCCCAACTTGGCGACCATTTCGTCGTCGAGCTTGCCGGTGAATCGACGGTCCTCGATCTGGAGCAGAGCCAGGTCATGTTCGTGGCTGATTCCCTTCACCTTGGCCTTGTAGGCACGACCGTTGAAGAAGGTGACCTTGATGGCGTCGGCGCCCTGCACCACGTGTTCGTTGGTCAGGATCAGCCCTTCAGGATCGACGATGAATCCGGACCCCTCGCCCTTCTTGGGGGGGATGATGTTCTGATGACCCCTGAAGAGCCGATCCAGAAAGGGGTCGTAGTAGGCCCTGGGCACAGACTTACCTCTGGTCTGGGCCACGATGTTGACCACTGTCTTGGATTGCTTCTCCGCCACCTCGGCGATGACGTTGCCGGAGAAGAAGTCCGTTGCTCCCGCGATTCCGGAAGTCAGGGTTCCCAGGATAAGCACCAGGACCACAGCGTTGAGAGTGATGAGACGAGTCATGGATGACACCACCTTTCGATGAGCCCGACCGGACCGGTCCCGCCCTGGGCAGGAGAGACGGCCTGTTGGCTGGCCGGATAGAGAAGCAGGGTTTCAGGAATTGAGAGGAGACGAGGGTGCTCGCTAGCTGGATTCAATTTGCCACGCCACGCCCCATGCTCCGGGGCCGATGTGGGCCCCGATGACGGGCCCGATCGATTGAGTGTCGATCCCGGCGACGTGGAATCGCTGCTTCAGGAGCGGTACCAGCACGCCAGTCATCTCTGGTCTGCGGGAGTGGACGATGCAGAACCTGACGGGAACGTCCTTCGGTACCTCCTCGTCGAGGAGCTGCAACACTCTTGGCAGAAGCGCCTCCCGGCCGCGGACCTTCGTCTTGGTCACGATCTTTCCGTTCTGAAATGTCAGGATGGGTTTGAATTTAAGCAGACCCCCGATGAATGCCTGGGCCCAGTTGATCCGTCCCCCTCGATGGAGGAACTCTAGTGTATCGACGGTGAAGAGGATATTCGATCGCTCCTTGATCTTCTCCAGGACCCGGACGATCTCCTCCACGTCCTTTCCGTTCCGGGCCAACTCGGCGGCCTTCAATGCCATCATTCCCAGGGAAACCGAGGCGATTCCGGAATCGAAGATCGACACGTCCAGTCCCTCGATCTTCTTGGCTGCCGCCTGTCCGGAGACGCAGGTGCCCGAGAGCTGCGAGGAGATGTGTAGGGAGAGCACTCGCTTGCTACCGCTCTCCTTCATGAGTTTCTCGTAGGCCTGGATGAAGTCCTGAGGCGCCGGTTGCGACGTCGTGGGATGAGTTGGGGACGACACCAGTTTTCCGAAGAACTGATCGGGGCTCATCTCGTATTGATCGCGATAAGAGTTGGTTCCGAAGCGGACATGGAGCGGCACCACGGTGATGCCGTGCCGGGCCATCTCCTGAAGAGGAAAGTCGCTGGTGGAGTCCGTGACGATTGCCACCTGACTCCCCTGCACGGCGGGTACATGGGGAAAGACACCGGTGTTGCGCCGATGTTCCGCCAGGACTCGAAGACTCTGCAACTTCATGTCGTCCACCTTACGGTGGGTGATCGTGCCGTGCCGCTCTGCTTCTTGGAACACCTTCTCGGGAGTGTTGGTGTGGATATGCACCTTGGCCAGCTTGCCGGCGGCGATGGCGATCAGCGATCCTCCAAAGGGGAAGAAGATCCGCTTCAGCTCGGCCCGGGAGAGCAGCTCGGGCAGCTCCATGACCACTTCCGTACAGTACTGGAACTCCAGATCCGCATCCTCCAGGCGGGGCGTGTCCCTGGGCGTGCCTTGACTGTGACTCTGTGACTCCAGGATTGGATCGCCGTGAATGTACCGCAGCACGCCCTCGAGGAAGAAGACGTAGCCCAGGCCGCCGGAGTCGACCACGTTGGAGCGCTTCAGCACCGGAAGCAGATCGGGCGTCCGGGCCAGGCTCTCCTTGGCGATCACAGTGATCTTCTCGAAGAGAGTCTGGATGTCGTCCTGCTCCTTGGCGATCTCTCGCGCCTCCGTGAGGGACTCCCGGATCACGGTCAAGATGGTCCCCTCGACGGGGTTCTCGATGGCCGAATAGAGTGCGTCCACAGATCCGGCCAGGATGTCTCCCAGCTCGGCGGCTGTCAGCTTCAGCCGGTTGCCGATCTGGTCGGCGAAACAGAGGAAGAAGTGGCTCAAGATCATGCCCGAGTTGCCTCGAGCGCCGACGACGCAGGACTCCGAGAGTGACCGGGCCACGTTGGGAAGACTCCGGTCCTGCAACCCTTCCAGCCCCTCGGCGGCAGCCCTGAAGGTCAGGGCCATGTTGGTACCCGTGTCTCCATCGGGGACAGGAAACACGTTGATCCGGTTCAGCTCTTCCTTCTTGAGGTTTACCCAGTTGGCGCCGGCCCCCACGATCCGGCAGAGCCGCTCACCATTCACATAACGTATCCGGGGGGGATTGTTCGCCAGGAGTTCTTTGCGGTCCATTTCGGTCTTTCCAATATCTGCTCAGGTGAGCAGCTTCATGTCATCGTTAACGAGGCGCATCCGACGGCTCAAGATCTGCACCGCCATCTCGGCGAGCTCGATGTAGACGCTGATGGCCCGTTCGAAAGCCTCCTGATCCCACGCGTACAACAAGCAATCTTCCAGAGCCTGGGCCTTGAACAGCCGTGGCTGGCCGGTGAACGTGTCCACAAGGCCGAAGATGTTCCCCGCCTCTGCGTCGAAGGTGAGCAGATGCCCATCATTGAAGACGCGAGTCAACCTAACAGCGCCCGATGTGACGTAGTAAATCCCGTCACTGGATGGGGGGGCGCCGACATCGTAGATGATGTTGCCGCCTGGGATCTTGAGCTCGCGGCCTCCATCGAGATAGCGCATGGTGAGGCGACGGGAGTATAACGGGCCAGCAGGCTCCATATCAACGCCCAGAGGTGGGTGCATGTCCCGTAGGGGGTCCCCTGGCCTATTCCGGATCCGT
>JAJFLN010000433.1 GCA_021772705.1 Candidatus Cloacimonadota bacterium
TGCTGGAACGCGGAGACATTGGCGGTAATGACGGGATTCTCGGTGGGGCGAGAGTCGAGGACACCGAACAGGGCCTCGCTGAATGCGATCATCTCCGGACGGCCGCAGTACAGGACAGCCAAGTTGTTGAGAGCGGTGGGATCGTCGGCGTTTCGCTGCAGTACGCGGGTCCATCGAGCGACTTCGGCTTCATCGAAGAGAAGGGAAGAGCGACCGGCGCTTGCTTCTCCGTCGTTTGAGGCACCGGAGTCGACTCCGAATCGAAGTGCCGCGAGCTGATTCGAGGCACCGGGTTTTCCTGCCAGGCTGGCCAGGGCGACGGCAGCTTCCGTCAGGGCAGGCTCCCGCCAGATGGCCAGCCAGTATCGCTTGATGGCCTCGTCGATCCGGCCCTGTTGTTCGAGCACCTTGCCCAGCTCACAGTGGAGCTTGGCCTGTTGAGGCTGCCTGGCGATTCGCTTCAGCAGTCCCTTCTCGGCCTTGATCAGTCGAGCGGTCTCGGCCTTGCGAAGCTCTCTGTCCCGACGCTCCTGGTCTTCAGTCTTGCCCGACTTTGCCGCGGAAATCGCCCGAGCAACAGGCGACGTCGCCTTGTGGCCGTCCCGGATGAGGATGAGACTCGATCCGGCGGGGATGGCTGCCAGCTGATTCGAAGCATCGCCGGTCTGCATGGGGGTGAGCCACCAGGTGGTGGTGATGGATCCAACAGCGGCGGCCAGCGCCACGAGCTTCCATTTTGGCCGAATGATCATGATTCCTCCCGGGGTCGCGCGCAGCGGTCAAACGACCATGCGGCGTCACCTTCTTGATTCGGCCAGAAGAGCTCACTTGATTAGAGCTTCTGTAAGGGGCCGCGCAGGAACAAATGCGCAGAAGTCGCGCCTAGTTTTGGGTCAGATTCGGCTGGTTCGAGCGAACGGGACCGGAGGCGTAGTGGGCTAGGTCGAGGATTCCGCGATCGAGGAGCGGCCGAAGATGGTCTGAAGATGGGATGCGAAACTGCGTAGTTATTCTTGCGCGGGTCCTAAGACTCGAATGCCGGTTGCCTAACAGGGGTTCAGGTAGTATTGTTCACCTTCACCAGTTGGGGGCAACATGGAGCTTCAACTCTCCGGAATCCCCTCGGAATTTTAATGGCAATCAAGATCAGCGGGTTTGATCCCGACGCGAACGAACCGGTCGAGCCCACTCGAAACGCTCGAACTCCCCGATCCAGGATTCCTGGATCCGGAACTTCACAATCGAGCAGACCGGCGAGAGAGACGCCGAAGAAGCTCGACGCCGAGACCGCTGAGCACCTGTTCATCAAGTACGGAATGACCAAGGTGAAGTTCACGGAACTCTCGCCTAAGAAGTCGATTTCGATGAAGAACTACAAGTCCGGCTCCAGCCACAAGAGCGGCGGACCTCGTCTGGCCATCCAGCCGGAACCGACGGCAGAAAAGGGCGCTCCCGCAACAGCGACACCCTCGATTCCTGCCGTCGAGGGCGGAGAGACCGAGGACTGACCAGGGGCGTCGACTGTGGGGGCAACGGGTCGAAGCCTGCCGGCGAGCCAGGAAGCGGAGGGAGCCACCTTGCCTGCCAACAACCGGCCGGGAAACCTGAGTTCCCGGTTACTGTACGGTCTGGCCAGCCATCTAGTGCGAGTCGTCCTGGCGATCTTCTTCAGCCGCGTCGAACAGGTCGGGGCCGAGAAGATCCCCGGGGATGCGCCAATCCTCTTCGCGGCGAATCATCCTAACGAGATGCTCGACCCCTTCCTGGTGGGCAACTTCCATCGCGGCAGGGTCAACTTCCTGGGCAAGAGCACCCTCTTCGCCTTCCCGCCCTTCGGCTGGGTTCTGCGGTCCCTGGGAGTCATTCCCGTCTACCGCCGCAGGGATGCAGAACGTGAGATGGGAAAGAACGAAGACTCCTTTCGGGAGTGCTTCGAGCGACTCGAGGCCAGAGAGGCCATCGGCATCTTCCCGGAAGGAACGAGTCACGCCGGCCCATCGCTGTTGCCGCTGAAGACGGGAGCCGCCCGGATCGTCCTGTCAGCCGAAGAGCGAAACGACTACTCCCTGGGGGTCCGGATCGTCCCGGTGGGACTCAACTTCATGGACCGGGACGAGTTTCGCAGTGATGCCCTGGCGGTCTACGGCGATCCCATCGATCCGTCGCCCTACTTCGACCTTCATCGAAGGGACCCTCAGCAAGCGGCCCGAGACCTGACCGCCGAGGTCGAACAGGCGCTGAGAAGCCTGACGGTCAACCTTCGGGAGAAGGACGACGAGCTGTTCCTGGAGCGGCTCAAGAAGGTCTTCAAACACGAGCTTCCCGGCTATTTTCCCGGTGACGGGCCGGAGAATCAGTTCGAGCTCTCCAGGCAAATTGTCGACGCCTGGAATCGAATGCTGCAGAAGGATCCCGGCCGGGTCCAGCGCCTGAGGCGAAAGATTACAGGCTACTTTCGCCTCATCAGGACGAGCCGGATACGGCCCGGCGTGGCCCGGATGAGCACCCTGCAGGTGCTGGCCCATCTGGCCTGGACGATTCCCGCCGGTCTCGTGGGACTGCCCATCGCGGCGCACGGCGCATTACACAACTGGCTGGCCTATCGACTGCCCGGCTGGTACACGGCCTGGACCGGCACGGAAGAGGTGGAGCAGGCGACCTTCAAGATCGCCATCGGTCTCGTCAGCTTTCCCCTCTTCTACACCCTGCAGGGGCTACTGGTGGCCGGACTCTTGGGCGGTCCGCTGGCCATCGTCTACGTCGCCACCCTGCCCGTGACGGGTCTCTTCGCCCTGGCCTACTTCGAGTCAGCCCGAGTCTTCGTCACCGGCTCCCGCAGCTTCTTCGCCTTTCTCACCAATCTCGACCTGAAGGCCCGGATCGAGACGATGCGTTGTGACTTGAAGAACGAGATCCAGTCTGTTGCCGACGAGTATCTGGCCGAGCAGAGCTGACCGGCTCCGCCACGATCCAAGGGGCAGGATCTAGGCCCAACACCCCTAAGATAAGACGGATTTTGTTGTAGTGGGGCTCTGCCCACACCCCGTTGGGGGAGCCAGCTCCAGTGGGTCATTCTGGGCTACCTGCTCGAGGATCGGGCTGGAGATGCTCTGGGCCACGTGGCCCATTTGCAGCAGCAGTTCCCGGACCACTCGGCCACCTACTGGGCTCAGGGCGCTCTCGCCGAGACCCGCGGCAAGATGGGAGAAGCTCGGGCAGCCTACTCTAACGCCGTGGCCCGGGACCGGGGAAACCACCTGGCCCGCTACTCTCTGGGCCAGCTGCTCAGCGGCCGAGGCAACCGGGAGTGGGCCAAGGCAGCCACGGAGAGCGGAGCCTACGTGGGGCACGTGGACCACGATGCGGTGCTGGTCTCTGGGTTCTGGTCTCCGGGTCTTGGGGGAGGTCTGGGGGCGGGGGGCAAACTTGAGGTTCTGGGTCTCGGGTCACTTTTCCGGGGGGGAGGGCTGTGCTATCATCGCCCTCCGATGGACTCGATCTTGAGATTTCTGACTTCGTCTATAGGTAAGAAGATGGTCACGGCGGTGACCGGGCTGCTCCTCTGTTTCTTCCTGGTGGGCCATCTGGCGGGGAACCTGCTGCTCTTCGTGGGGCAGGATGCGTTCAATGCGTATGCCCGGACCCTGTCGAAGAATCCACTGTTGATACCGGTGGAGCTGGTCTTGCTGGCGATCTTGATTGGGCACGTGATGTCCGCCCTTCGGGTGACCTTGGAGAACAAGCTGGCCAGGTCGAAGGACTATCTGGTGGAAGAGGCCGTGGGAGGCAGAAATCCGGCGTCGGCCACGATGTGGTTGACGGGGCCGATCATCCTGGTTTTCCTGGTGGTTCACCTCTACAACTTCAAGTACGGGAACATCATTGAAGATGACCTGTATACCCTGGTGGTGCAGACCTTCGGGAATCCGGCCTGGGCGCTGTTCTACATTGCCTGCATGCTGGTCCTGGCTCTTCATTTGAACCACGGATTCCGGAGCGCGTTCCAGAGTCTGGGCGCCATCGGTGACGGGATGGGCTGCATCCTGAAGTGCCTAGGCTATTGCTTCGGGATCGTCATCAGTGCCGGATTCATTCTGTTCCCGCTGTGGGGACTCCTGATCAAGTAGGTATCCCATGTCGTTAGAATCCCACGTTCCGCCGGGACCGATTGAGAAGAAGTGGGACCAGCACCGGTTCGACCTGAAGCTGGTCAATCCGGCGAACAAGCGGAAGTACTCCGTCATCGTGGTAGGCACCGGTCTTGCCGGCAGCTCCACCGCATCGAGCCTGGCCGAGCTGGGTTACAACGTGACGGCGCTCTGCATTCAGGACAGTCCTCGCCGTGCCCACAGCATCGCCGCCCAGGGTGGCGTGAACGCCGCCAAGAACTACTCCAATGATGGAGACAGCGTTTACCGGCTCTTCTATGACACCGTGAAGGGCGGCGACTATCGCGCCCGGGAGGCCAACGTCCACCGCCTGGCCGAGATCTCCAACGCCATCATCGACCAGTGCGTGGCCCAGGGCGTCCCATTCGCCCGGGAGTATGGAGGCACTCTCTCGAACCGATCCTTCGGCGGGGCTCAGGTCTCGCGTACCTTCTACGCCAGAGGCCAGACGGGCCAGCAGCTTCTGATCGGGGCCTACGGCTCTCTGATGCGGCAAGTCCAGAGCGGGAAGGTAAAGCTCCTGCCCAGGCGGGAGATGATGGAGCTAGTGGTCATCGACGGCCGGGCCCGAGGCGTCATCGCCAGGAACCTGGTGACAGGGAAGATGGAGAGCTACTTCGCCGACGCCGTGGCGCTCTGCACCGGCGGCTACTCCAACGTCTTCTACCTCTCGACCAACGCCAATGCCTGCAACGTCAACGCAGCCTGGCGAGCCCACAAGCAGGGAGCCTACTTCGCCAATCCCTGCTTCACCCAGATTCATCCGACCTGCATCCCCGTGAGCGGCGATCATCAATCCAAGCTGACCTTGATGAGCGAGAGCCTCCGGAATGACGGACGGGTCTGGGTTCCGAAGAAGGAGGGCGACAGCCGCCCTGCTCCGGAGATCCCCGAAGCCGACCGGGACTATTACCTGGAGCGGCGGTACCCGAGCTTCGGGAACCTGGTTCCCAGAGATGTGGCTTCCCGGGCGGCCAAGATGATCTGCGACGAAGGTCGAGGCGTGGGAGACACGAAGAAGGCAGTCTATCTGGACTTCGCCGATGCCATCGACCGTCTCGGCCTGGATGCCATCAAGGAGAAGTACAGCAACCTGTTCGACATGTATCAACGCATCACCGATGAGGATCCCTACAAGGTCCCCATGCGGATCTACCCGGCGCTCCACTACACCATGGGTGGCCTCTGGGTGGACTACAACCTGATGTCGACGATTCCCGGGCTCTTTGTCCTGGGAGAGGCCAACTTCTCCGACCACGGAGCCAACCGGCTCGGTGCCAGCGCCCTGATGCAAGGCCTGGCTGACGGCTACTTCGTGTTCCCCTACACAGTGGGCGGATACCTGGCCTCCTCCAAACTAGAGAAGATCGACGAGAGCCATTCGGCCTTCGCCGACGGGGAGCGAAGGGCCACGGAGCTGATCGAGAAGCTCATCGCCGTGAAGGGCAAGAGGACAGTGGAGAGCATCCACCGCGAGCTCGGTCTGTTGCTCTGGGAACACTGTGGAATGGGCCGGAACGAGAAGGGTCTCAAGGAGGCTCTGGAGAAGATCCCGGCCCTCCGGGAGGAGTTCTGGTCCAACGTGACCGTCACGGGCTCGGCGGGAGACTTCAACCAGGTTCTGGAGAAGGCGGGCCGGGTGGCCGACTACCTGGACTTCGCCCCCCTCATGGTGAAGGACGCCCTGGCGAGGAAGGAGTCCTGCGGCGGACACTTCCGGGACGAGAGTCAGACCGATGAAGGCGAAGCCCGGAGAGACGACGAGAACTTCTCTCACGTGGCAGCCTGGGAGTACAAGGGCGACGACAAGGAACACGAACTGCACAAGGAACAACTGACCTTCGAGAATTGCAAACCGACCCAGCGGAGCTACAAGTGAGCAGAGGCATGAACCTGACCCTGAAGGTGTGGCGCCAGAAGGGCCCTAACGATCCGGGCCGATTCGCGACCTATCACGCCAAGAACATCTCACCGGACATGTCGTTTCTGGAGATGCTCGACGAGGTGAACCAGACCCTGGCCACCAGCGGCGAGGACTCCATCGCCTTCGACCACGATTGCCGCGAGGGAATCTGTGGCACGTGCAGCCTGTTCATCAACGGCCGGGCTCACGGCCCGGAGAAAGCCACCACGACCTGCCAGCTCCACATGCGGAAGTTTCGGGACGGCGACACGATCACCATCGAACCCTGGCGGGCCAAGGCCTTCCCGGTGGTGAAGGATTTGGTGGTGAACCGGGATGCCTTCGACCGGATCATCCAGCAGGGTGGTTTCGTCTCCTCCAACGCCGGCAGCGCGCCCGATGGCAACGCCATCCCGGTACCCAAGGTCAATGCCGAGAAGGCCATGGATGCTGCGTCCTGCATCGGCTGCGGCGCCTGTGTGGCCTCCTGCAAGAATGCCTCGGCCATGCTGTTCGTGGGCGCCAAGGTCTCGCAGCTGGCACTGCTGCCCCAGGGACAGCCAGAGCGGAGCCAGCGGGTCAAGGCCATGGTAGAGACCATGGACGCGGAGGGATTCGGCAACTGCACCAATGAGTCCGAGTGCGAGGCTGCCTGTCCCAAGGAGATCTCGGTCTCCAATATCTCCCGTCTCAACCGGGAGTATCTCCTGGCCACTCTGAAGGGCCAGTAGACCCCCACTGGTCTGAGCAGCCTCCTGTCCCCGGCTGGACGGGGGGAACCCCCAGGAGTGTGTCGGAGATTTCAGCTGGTTTCGCCTGCACAAAATGCCTTTTCAACAGGGAACAGGCAATGGGGAATTAGCACGCCGCCAGCTGATGCTCAGCTCTTGAAGGGCTGCTCGCCGGTACTGGCTCTTGGTCGACGGGAGGCGGCTTTCGAGTAGGACTTGGCAGTGCAAATCGAGCTGGCGAGCATCCTGGATAGTTCGGTGGTCTCCATTTTTCGTTCCCTGTTCCCGGCCCCCTGTTGCCTGTTCCCTGTTCGCCTTTCCTCGACACACGCATGGCTGGGTTCCCATCAACCCTGTGCGGCAACCCTGCCCTGCCAGAATTTCCCGTAACCAGGGAGTTCTTCCCTGGGGCGACACCAAATCCTGTCCCGAGTCACACCTTGGGTGGCGATGGCCCCACCTGGCAAGGCCTGTGCGGTGCCGTGTATGCTGCGATCCGAACAAGGGCCCGATTTGATGGACCTGGACAGGGGAACGTATCGCGAGGCCGGGAGTGGGCGCATTGGCCCGCACTCGAAGGGTCGTTCCCGACAGGAACGAAGGGAGACATGGTGGACCTGTTGAAACGCCTCTGGAGGGTATGCCGAGCCCAGCTGTCGAGCTGGCTCGATCTGGCGGAGGACCCGGCCAAGAAGCTGAACCTCTCGATTCATGAGCTCGATGACCAGTACAAGACGGCTCGGGAGGCCGTGGTCCACGCCTTGGCGACCCAGAAGCGGCTCGAGCGGTCCGTGAAGAACGCCACGGATCAGGCAAATCGAATGCGGCAGGAGGCTCACCGGGCAGTCAAGTGCAGCGATGCTGCAGCGGCCAAGCGTTACCTTGGCCAGTGTCAGAAGTACCTGCTGGTGGCTGACAGCGAACGAAACCGGCTGGCCACGGTGGCCGGGGAAGTGGAGACCCTTCAGAGCAGTCTCCAGCAGCTGGAGGACCGGATCGAGTTGGCGGGACAGCGACGGGTGGAGCTCTCTGGCCACCTGCAGATAGGGGAGGCCAAGATGGCCATCGCCGACGCCACGGAACATGCCGCGATTCTGGAGAATCGAGGGCTCGGCAGCGCCGAGGCCGAGCTGGCGGAGCTGGCCGAGAAGCTCAACTGCGAGGGTGAAGCCCGGATGGAGCTGGCCGGTTCATCCATGGAGCTGGACTCCATTGCCCGGCAACTCGCCCTGGCGGATCAGCAGTTCGGCGCCCCGCCCAAAGGTAGCGAGGTGAAGGACTGATGGTCGCCGCCTGCGCCTCTTGCATGACCGAGACCGACGCCGGTCTTCGATGCTCTCCGGGTATCCTCTGCCCGGCCTGCGCCCTGGCCCGGCAGAAGTTGGCTATGAAGCCCCTGAGCACGCTCAAGACCATCGATCGGCTTCGACAGGAGAACGCTGAGGACTACCTGGCCCGCAAGGAGTTGACCTCCATGGTCCAGGGCCGCGAAGAGTTCCACCGCAAGCTGGGAGCCATTGAGGAGCAGATCAGCTGGCTTCAGTTCCAAGCCGGAGCCGTGGCGGTTGCAGCCACGGTGGTTACCCTCTACATCCGATTCAAGGGTCTGCGCTTCCTGGCCTACATCGCTGCGGGCACGGGGGTCTGGTGTCTCGGTGCGCTCCTGGTACAGCTGGTCCGAGGCATATCCAACCGCCGGAAAGTCCAGCTCGAGGAGCTCTCCAAGGAGGGAGCCTATCGCCGGTATACCCAGCTTCAAGCCGACCTGGGGCATCTGGACCAATCGAAGCAGCGGCTGGTACGGAAGCAGATCCTGCCGAAGCTGAAGGCGCTCATGGAAGAGAAGCTGCCCTACCTGATGCAGCGGCGCTTCGAGTTTGGTTCCTTTCTTCGGTCCTATCGATTGCCGGATCTGACAGCGGAGGTGGATGAACTGCAGCGAAAGCTGCAGGAAATCGAGGACCCGGAGCTGAAAGAGGCCCTCTCAAAGCGGCACAGGCTGACTGAGACTCGGCGGCAGCATTATCTCGAGCTGGAACGGAGAATGCATCTCTACCAGATCCACTTAGGAAACCTGGAATCACACATGGAGAACCTGCTGGCCCGGATCGTCATGCTCGATCCCAATGACGACTTCCGGCGGGCCACGGAGAACATCATGCAAGGCCTGGACGAAGAGGTCGAGATCCTGGAGGAGGCCTATCAGGAGACCCTGGCCGCCCCCTGATGACCGTGGTCCATGGAGCAGTGCCTCTAGCCGTTCATCGGACAGTCAATGTCCCCGGCGCACCAGTCACCGGGGCCTCTCTCTGTCTCTGGTAAGGCCGAACTCGGCAGACCCGCCAGATGCTCCCGATGGCGAGCAACCGTGGTTGAGGGGGAGTAGTTTCTGCGGTAGAGACGCCACGAATCGGTGAAGACCGCCCTGGGGCTTTGGCCCCGGAGGATGGGGATCCCAGCTTCAGATCACGGATGATCTCCCACCGAGAGACCTGGCCTCTCTCTTGCTTCATCTGGTCGACAGCTGAACGGCGGGGGAGAAAGGCGGGAAGGCATGGATCGCACTACTGACGCATGGAAGCTCTACTACGATCGTCTCATGGAATGGATGGACGAGCGGAAAGAAGCATTCAGTCAGCAGCAGCGCACCATGCGTAACCTGGAGGATCGGTACAAGCAGTCCCGGGACCAGGTTGCCCGTGCCCTGGCTGAGAGGAATCGCCTCTGCCGATCCACTCGCAGCGCGGCCCGTGAGGCCGATCAACGGCGGCGGGAAGCCCATCGTGCCATCGCGGCACTCGATGTCCCCGGGGCTCGCAGGTCCCTGGGGGAGTGTCAGACCTACCTGATGATCGCCGACACCCAGAGCCAGCAGCTCCAGTCGACCTCGGAGCGACTACGTCAGCTGGAGGAGGAGCTCAGCGGACTGGAGAGGGAGATGCGACTGGCCCGGCGGGGCGTGGGGCCTGCCGACAGGACCGCGCCCCTGGGCACGGCCAAGATGCCCTTGACGCTCCCCATGGGGCGGTCCGTGGCCATGGCCTCCCGCCGGATGGTGCGATCCGAGGCCGAGCTGGCCGCCATGGCCCAGGCCCTGGTCGCCAATCGAGAGCAAGAGCGCCTCGTGGTGGATCGGGCAACGGAGCTGGAGCTGCTGTCCCGGCAACTCGACCTGGCTGACCACGAATGTGGCGAGCTGGAAGAGCGTCTGGGCGAGGAAGGATGAGCCCCTATCAACGGCTATTGATGCCGTTCGGCCTGAGGAGCCTGCGAAGCAGGCGTCTCGAAGGCCCCTTGCTGGTCGACCCTTCGACTCGTGGACAAGCCGCGGCTCAGACGATATGGCCGCCCGCTCCATTCATCCCCTTCGGCGTGGCTCAGGACATGCTTCGACAGGCTCAGACGATATGGCCGCCCGCTCCATTCATCCCCTTCGGCGTAGCTCAGGACATGCTTCGACAGGCTCAGGACG
>JAJFLN010000434.1 GCA_021772705.1 Candidatus Cloacimonadota bacterium
CCCTGGACAAGATGGAGGCGATCCGGGGCTGCCGGGTCAACCTCTCTCAGGAAGAGTTCGTCCGCCAGGTGAACGAGCAAGGGATCGCCGTCATCGGCCAGACCTCGGACCTGGTACCGGCGGATCGCAAGTTGTACGCCCTGCGGGATGCCACGGGGACGGTGGACAACATTCCTCTCATCGCCAGCTCGATCATGTCCAAGAAGCTGGCCGTGAAGAACGACGTCCTGGTCCTGGATGTGAAGTTCGGAAAGGGTGCCTTCATGAAGTCTCTCGACGAGGCCCGAGATCTGGCCCGGGCCATGGTGGACATCGGTGAGGGTATGGGGCTCCGGACAGCGGCGCTGCTGACTGACATGAACCAGCCTCTGGGGTCGGCGGTGGGCAACTCCCTGGAAGTGGCGGAGGCGATCCAGTGTCTGAAGGGGGAGGGACCACCGGACCTGGAGGAGCTGGCTCTGACCATCGGCGCCGAGCACCTCTGCATGGGCGGCCTCTGCTCCAACCAGGCAGAGGCCCGGGGCATGCTTCGAGCCCGGATCGATTCAGGAGAGGCACACGAGAAGTTCGTCCAGTTCATCACCGCCCAGGGAGGAAGCGCCGAGGCCCTGGAAGACCTGCCCATGGCACCTCATCAGGTGGACTTCGCCAGTCCTGGAGCGGGGCACCTGAAAGAGATCGACTGCCTGGCCATCGGCCACGCGGCCATGCTACTCGGTGCGGGCCGAGAGACCAAGGAGTCCACCATCGATCTGTCGGTGGGACTGGAGATGTGTTGCAGCATTGGAGATCGGATCGAGACGGGCCAACCCCTGCTCCGCCTCCATTACGGTGACGAATCCCGGCGGGAGCAGGCAGAGCAGGCTCTCTCCCCGGCTTTCACGTTCAGCGACGAGGAACAGACCAGGACTCCCGTGGTCCATGAGGTAGTGAGGGCCGAGGCGCACCGGTGATCCGGGGCCACGCCCGTTGCGGCCCCTCCGATGCTGTGGTAGCCTGCGAGTGGATGGAATGAGCGTCCTGAACTGGATTTCCAGGCGCGACGTCAGGTCCTGAGTGCTCGAGGTGCCCGCGGTTCCTGCGAGAGTGAGAACCGAGGAAAGTCCGGACTCCATAGAGCAGAAAGCTGGGTAACACCCAGGTGGAGCAATCCAACGGAAAGTGCAACAGAGAGTAGACTGCCGATCCGGGAAACCGGAGGCGATGGTGAAACGGTGGGGTAAGAGCCCACCAGTGGTCCGGGCGACCGGATCAGCTTGGTAAACCCCTTTCGGAGCAAGACCAAATAGGGGGGAGATGACGCGGCTCGCCGATCCCCCGGGTAGGTCGCTAGAGCGCCGGAGTAATCCGGCGCCCAGATAGATGGGCATCCCATGACCGGTTCGCCGGTCTAGACAGAATCCGGCTTATGAGGCACTCAGGACCGGGCCGAGCGCACAGCGGCCCTGCGACATTGAACGAGACTTCAAAGGCAGCCACTGACGATCAGGACTCGGGGCGAAAGGTCACCAAGACCTTTGTCATCGATACCAACGTCCTGCTCCACAACAGTTCGGCCCTGTTTGCCTTCGGCAAGCACCGGGTCATCATTCCCCTCACCGTCATCGAGGAGCTGGACAAGTTCAAGTCCTTCACCGATGAGAAGGGCCGCCACGCCAGGGCCGTGGCTCGTTACCTGGACAGCCTGCGATCCGAGGGCAGCCTTCATGAAGGAATTCCCCTCGACAGCGGCGGAACGATCCAGGTGGTCCAGGAGCAACCCGTAGACCTGCCCGGCGGCCTGAAGGAGAAGAATCAGGACAACCGGATTTTGATGGTGGCGTTCCAGGAGCAGAAGAGCCACCAGGACGTCACCTTCGTCACGAAGGACCTGAACGCCCGTATCAAGGCCGATGCCATCGGGGTCTACAGCGAGGACTTCGAGACCAACAAGGTCAACATCGACGAGCTCTACCGGGGCTGGCGGGAATACTCCCTGGAAGACTCCGAGTTGCAGCAGCTTGACCAGGACGGCGCCTTCCGCCCCCGGGAAGCGGAGAAGTTTCTGGCCAACGAATTCGTGGTGTTTCCCGGTACGGAACGGGGCGAAACGCCCCTGATGGGAAGGTACCACGAACGAACGAACCGGCTCCGGCTGCTGGATACAGAGGAGTCCTGCGCCTGGGGCATCTCTCCACTCAATCCGCAGCAGGCCTTCGCCATGAATGTCCTGCTGGACCGGTCCATTAGCCTGGTCACTCTCGTGGGTCAAGCCGGAACGGGGAAGACCCTGCTGGCCCTGGCCTGTGGGCTCCAACGAACCATCGACGACCGCACCTATCGCCGCATCTCCGTGTCTCGCCCCATCATGCCCCTGGGCAGGGACATCGGATACCTGCCGGGGACCAAGGATGAAAAGCTGGCGAGCTGGATGCAGCCGATCTTCGACAATCTGGAGTACATTTTCTCCAGCTACCTCGAGGGAGAGCTGAAAGCCGATGAACAGCTCCGCTTCCTGCTGGAGAGCAAGAAGATCGAACTCGAAGCGCTCACCTACATCCGAGGCCGCTCCATCCCGAACCAGTACCTCATCATCGACGAGACCCAGAACCTGACACCACACGAGGTGAAGACCATCATCTCCCGGGCCGGCGAGGGGACCAAGATCGTGCTGACCGGCGACCCCTATCAGATCGACAACCCGTACCTGGACGCCAGTTCCAACGGTCTGACCTATCTGGTCGAACGTTTCAAGGGACAGGATGTCTTCGGCCACGTCACTCTCGTCGAGAGCGAACGGAGCCCCCTGTCCAGCTTGGCGGTGGAGTTGCTTTGAGCCGACTGGGTGGTCCGGTCGCAGGAAGGCCAGCTCGCAGGTCCGGCCCGGCCCGTCGCCGGCGTCAAGGTGTCAACCTCATCGAGATCCTGATCGCCACCCTGATCCTGGCTGGCGTCATCGTTCCCATCGCTTCCTTCATCCTCGGCGGACTGCGGCGGACGGAGATCAGCAAGCACTCCACCATCGCCCTGGCCATGGGCGCCAACATCATGGATGCCCTGCAGAGCTCGAACGTTCCCTTCACGGCAATCGATCCATCCGGTGCATCGGCCGACGGAGGAGTGTCGGGAGGGGCGCTGCCCAAGACCCTCCCCTCCGTGGGGAACAAGCGACCCCAGGCCACGTTCCG